>JAPOIA010000191.1 GCA_029979185.1 Alphaproteobacteria bacterium
GATCTACTCACTCGTTCCCGGGCATGAAACCGAGGGTATTCGTCGAATTGTCCACGGCAACAACCTCATCTTCTATCGGACACATGACGACCGCGTGGAAGTTCTGCATGTGCTGCACGGTGCAATGAATTACCAACGGGTTCTTTTTCCAGAATAATGTCAGCCGCGCTTTACTCTGCCGCGACTCTTGCCTTCGAAATCACCGGCATGATCTCCCTTGCAAATTCCTCAAGTCCCTCGCGCATCGGCCAGAAGTGCAGCATCAGCAGGTTGATGCCGATGTCCTCATAGCGGCGTATCCGTTCGATGATCGTCTCGCGCGTCCCCACCAGGCCAGCGCCCAGCGCGACAACCGGCGTCTTGGTGAACGTGCTGGCGCGGCAGTGCGCTTCGTATTCCTCGGCCTTCGCGATCGCCTCTTGCTCCGTGTCGCCCATGATGACAAGCGCCGATATGCCGTAGCCCATCGGCCGGCCGCGTCCGGCGATGCGCCGTTCCATGCCCTGAATGTCGCCGGCGATCCTGTCGATGCTTTCCTCGAACCGGCGGAAGTCGAGATGGTAGGAACAGAACCAGGTGTCGCAATGGCGCGCCACCACATCCATGCCCTCCTGCGTGCGCGAGGCGGCATAGAGTTTCGGATAGGGCACCTGCTGCGGCCGCAGGAATTGCCGCCCGCTTTCCACCTCGTAGAATTCGCCCTTGAACGAAACTTCCTCTTCCGTCCAGCAGGCCTTCATCACCTGCAGGAATTCCTCCATGCGCCGGTAGCGCGGCGCTTCCATGTCCAGCCATTCGCCATAGAGATCAAACTCCGGCTTGCGCGCGCCGTTGACAACATTGATGGATGCGCGCCCGCCGCTGATCCTGTCCATGGAAGCGCCCATTTTCGCCGCCAGTTGCGGGCTGACGATGCCCGGATGCACCGCGGTCATGATCTCGATCTTCGAGGTTGCCTCGGCCAGCGAGGCGCTCATCAGCCATGCCTCGATATCCTCGCCGTAATAGCGTTCGGCGATAAGCGTCACGTCGAAGCCGAGCTCTTCCGCACGCCGGATCGTATCGACGGCAAAGCGATGTGCGGGATCCGGTCCGCTGCCGCCATTGCGTCCGAGGCCGTGGAAGGCGTCGAGGATCGTCTCGTCCGGCCGGATCGAAATCGGCGCCGGTGTCCAGATGCCGAGGCGCATGGCGCGGCTCCTATCCGTTCACTTTCATCCATGCGTGCATGTCGGCGAGCGCCGAGCGAATGTCGAACTCTGGCTCGTAGCCGATGGTCGCCTTCGATATGGATCCGTCGCTGGTGCGCCGCATGTTGGGAAGGGATACGGCAGTTCCCTTCGGCGTTTCGATGCGGATTTTACCCTCCGGGAAAATCGCGCGCAATGCAGCGGCCAGTTCGTCCGGCGGTGTCGCCTGCTTCATCGTAACGTTGAAGATGCCGGTGCCGAGATCATTGGCGCGCAGCGCCAGCACCGTGCCGCGGCCGGCGTCTTTCGAATAGACCCATTCCATCGTGCCGGCGGGAATTGTCGCTTCGTCTCCGTTCATCAGGTTGCGCATCGCGGTGCGGATGACATTCGACGGTCCGCCGCCGCCAGCGCCGCTCCACGGACCAAAGACCGCGCCATAGCGCATGCCGGCAAATTCCACGCCGCACCATTTCGAATAATTCAGCCCGAGACTTTCGATTGCCTGCTTCGTAGCGGAATAGAAGGTCGTTGGGCGGGGATAGGCTTCCTCGTTCATTGGCTCGGTCTGGCCGTTTCCACCGGCAAGATAGTGATTGAGAACATTGGAACTGGAAACGACGACACGCCTGACGCCGGTTACCCGCGCCGCTTCCAGCACGTTGACGGTGCCCATGATGTTGAGGTTGATCGCCGAATAGGGGTCGGTCTGCGCGCCCAGCGTCAGCATCGGATTGGCGGCGGTATGGATGATGCCGGATATCTCATGGCCGTTGATCGCCTTGACCACCGACAGTGGCCGCAGGATGTCGCCGGAGATCATCGTGACGTCTTCCAGCGGCACGATCTGGCCAATGGCCTGTGTCTGCGCCGATGTATCCATCAGCACCGGCTTTTCGCCCTGGCCGGCAAGAACGCGCGCCACCTGCGAGCCTACGAGCCCTGCGCCGATTACCAGTGTCGTCATGATCACTCCCGTTGCGTATCCGTTTTGCTGGGAGTGTATAGCCCGCGTTCGCACAACTCAATCGGCAGCAGACTGAATCGGGCTCTCGCACTTAACGGGCCGCGGCAGCGCTCTTCTCTTCCGTCACCTCGAACGCGAAGCGAAAGGCCGGCAGGTCTTCGCCCGGATGGTCCGCCTTGTAGGTCAGCTGCGGAATCTGGAAGTTGCGCGGCGCGCGTTCCTTGCCCTTGTAGATCGCCGGGTAGAGATCGATGAAATGCCAGCCGGGATCGCCGGTCGCCTTCATGAATATCTCGATGTCGCCCTGGCTATTGAAGCCGCAGGCATAGCCACTATAGGCATTGTCATAGACGATCGTTTAGATATTGGCCGTCTCCGACCAGCCGATGCCCTTCAGATGGATGTTGAAAGGCGTTCCCGCCGGGCCGCGCGATTTCGTCAGCGGGAAAGCCGTTGGCGCGATCCAGTGCGAGCCCTTGGCGTCGCGCCCATCGTCCTTCACCGATACCTCGTGCGATCCGCCTAAATCGTCCGGCGCCTTGAAGCGGAAAGACAGCATGCCGCTGCTGTCCGCCTTTGCGCTGGCTATCACCTGAGACTTGCCGCTCCACCCGCCGGGCGTGATGCGATTACCCGCGACACTGCCCCAATTCAGCTTGTAGGTCCTGCCCGGCTTGAACCCGGCGCCGGTTACCACAACCGGTTGATGGATGCCGGAAAACCGCGGCGTTACTTTCAGTTCGCCATCCGGCGGCAGGCCTCGCACCGAGGTTTGCACCTGTCTTTCGGGCGGCGGCGGCAGCACCGGCTTGCCCGGGGTTACGGTGAATTTCAGCGCGAACAGCGGCTGGCCCGGCATCGGGTTCTGCTGCGTATTGCGATAGGGAAAGGTGAAGGCGCCATTCATGGATTCGATAATATGAACGCCTGGCCTTCCCGTTGCAGGAATTGTGAAACGCGCCGATCCGCCCGTGGTCACGGCGGATATCCATCCGGTGAATTTGTTGTCGTAGAGCAGCATCCAGCTGTTTTGCAGATAGCGCCAGCCGATGCCCTTGACGTCGACGGTGATCGGCGTTCCGACCGGCCCGCTCTTCGGCGATATCGTCATGGTCATGTCGATATCGAAGGCGGTTTGCGTGAACAACCGGCCCGGCGTCTGAACAATGATGTCGTGCGAAAAGCCGAAGTCTTCCGGTATCGTGAACGTATGCGTGAACGCGCCGGCAGCATCGGTGCGAACCGTTGCGATCCGGTAGGCGACAGGCTTGTATTCGCGGCCGAGATAATACGGCCCGTTCACTTTCCAGCGGCCTTTGGCCGTGCGCCACAACAGTTGAAGTTCGCTGTTGGCCGGCAGTCCGCTGCCGGACACCTTGGCAGGCGTTCCGGCCGGGCCGTGGACCGGTTCGACGGACAGCCTTCCAGAATATCCGTCTTTCGCTTTTGCGACTGTGGTCTCCGGTCCCAAGCGCGTCACCGGTAGCGGATCGGTCATGGCCAGCGCGGTCGATGCCGCGCTGCCTGCAACGCATAACGACAATATCGCAAGCACAATGCATCGCAGCCCGAAACGCACCCGGTAGCCGGCCATGACAAACCCCATCCGGAATGAGGATACTATTTCTTCGCCGCGATAACGGTCAGCGAAGACGATTTTACATTGAATGGCTGCCAGCTATGCTGCTTTCCGGATTTTTCCGTCGCCACGACCTTGTAGCCGAAGCTGCCGGTCGGATAGTTAGGCGGTATCAGCCAACTCACGGTCCAGAAATGGTCCGTGGAATTCTTCGGCGGATGCTTGCCGAAATGCATCGGCAGCTTGATGCCGTCAGACAGGTGCACGACGAGGCTCTTCAATTCGCCCTTGCCGATCTACTCTTTCTTTGCCGGATCGAATACGCGCACGCGCCAGACAACGAGTTCCTTGTGCTTGAACTGGCTGTTGAGCACGCATCCCGGACCTGTCGGTCCGCTCTTCGGAATGCCGCGAACGACATCCCCCTCAAAGAACAGCCGGTCGGCTGCCGCCGCAGTCACGGCACCGGGCCCCATAGCCGTCAGCGCCACGCATGCACATGCACCCAATAGTCCCGTTATTTTCATCGCCAGCCTCCCGTTAATCTTTATACTAAGCCATCCCGATGAAAATTATTTTGCAAAACTACAAATTCGTCAACGTATTAATTTGTTTTTGCGGCTCTATGTGCAAGTAACTGAATTGACGGTGGCTGGCTTGATACCAGCTAGAGTTTGCGGAAGCGGCTGCCGCTTCCCGAGCTGGCGATGGCGACGCCCTTGATCTGCGCATATACAAGATCGCCTTCGGCAAGCGCCAGCACCTCCAGCGATTTGCGCGTGATACGGCCAAGGATGCGCGCACCGCCGCCATCTGATCCAAGCCTTACGATCACATCCACCTGCGGTCCATCGCCGTGGCGCTCCACTGCGGTAATGACTGCCGGAAGAATGTTCAGGATGGTTGTCGCCTCCGGTGCTGTACGGGTGAAACTCACGTCCGATGCTACAATGCGCAGGCGTTTGCGTTCGCCTTTTTCTCCCTGCAGGCCGGATGCTGCGAGCGAACCGCCGGCAATATCGAAATGCGTCAGCGAATACTGTTCTTCGGCTTCGCGGATCGTGCCCTCGAGTGTGACTGCGGCATCGGGAGCCGTGAGCAGCGGCAGGGCAGGGTCGCTTTGCAGCGCTTCCAGTTGTCCGCTTGCCAGAACGCGTCCGTTCTCCATCAGCACCAGCGTATCGGCGAGCCGCTCCACTTCGCGCATGTCGTGGGTGACATAGATCACCGGTATCGCCAGCTCTTCGTGCAGCGCTTCGAAATAGGGCAGCACATCGTTCTTGGTTTGCTGGTCGAGGGCGGACAGCGGTTCGTCCATCAGCAGTATTCGAGGCTTCGACAGGAGCGCCCGCCCCACGGCAACACGCTGGCGCTCGCCGCCGGACAGGGAAACCGGCGAGCGATCGAGCAGCGGCGCGATGTTGAGCAGCTTGCAGATGTGATCGAAATCCACCGCCGCGCCGGTTGCCGCTGCCTTGCTGCGCCGCGCACCGAACAGAAGATTGTCGCGCGCGGACAGATGGGCGAACAGGTTCGCCTCCTGGAATACATAGCCGGTGTCGCGCAGATGCGGCTTTCGGAACACGTCCGCACTGCTGTCCTGCCAGACTTCGCTGCCTACCCGGAGTGTGCCGGGCATGTGCTGCAGGCCGGCCATGCAGCGCAGCACGGTTGTCTTGCCGCATCCCGATGGTCCGAACAGCGCGGTCACGCCGCGTGCCGGGGCGGTGAACGAAACGTCCAGCCGGAAGCCACCCTGGTCGCCGGCGAATCTTGCCTCGATTGTTGCCGCTTCGCTCTTGAGGATATTTTCCGCGTCGCTCATGCGGCGAGCCTCTGTTCGCGCCTGCGGGCAAAGCGCCGGTCGATCATCGTAACCGCGAGAATGACGGTAAAGGCAAACACCAGCATGCCGGCCGCCATGACATGCGCCTGCGCCCACTGCTGGGTTTCCACGGCGTCGTAGATCGCAACCGACAGGACTTTCGTTTCGCCGGGGATATTGCCGCCGATCATCAGGATGACGCCGAACTCGCCGACCGTATGGGCAAATCCCAGCACGGCGCCGGTCAGGAACCCCGGCCGCGCCAGCGGCACCGCGACGGACCAGAACGTATCCCACGGCGATGCCCGCAACGTGG
>JAPOIA010000192.1 GCA_029979185.1 Alphaproteobacteria bacterium
CCGAAGGCGAACGATGAAGGGTGATGCCAGCCAATGGTTGCAGGACACACTTACATTCTCGGCATCAATGCCTACGATCACGATGTCAGCGCCTGTCTCCTGCGCGACGGCGAGATCATCTGCGCCATAGAGAAAGAGCGGATTACCCGCAAGAAGCACGATACGGGCTTCTATCAGGAAGTGGTCGACTATTGCCTCGAAACGGCTGGCATCAATCTCGCGGAAGTCTTGCAGGTCGTTCGCAATTGCTACATCCTGCCGGTCCACGACATGGAAGAGCGGCTGATGCATCAATACATGCCGCACTACCTTGATGGTCCCGAACGGGAAAAGGCGGGGCAGAGCCCTTTGTTCCTGTCGAAGGCGGACAATGTCGTCAGCACGTCGCACCATCATACCCATGCCTACAGCGCCTTTACGGCCTGTCCGTTCGAAGAGGGCGCAATCATGATCGTCGATGGCGTCGGCAGCTATCCCTCCGATGTTGTGCCGCAGTATATACCGCCGGGCGATAGCGGCAATCCTCTGGCGCGGGAATCGGAAAGTTATTACACGTTTTCCGGTGCGCAGCTGACGCCGACTAAGAAGGTCTGGCTGGAACCGGCGCGCGGTTTTCTCAGCGATGAGTTCTAAAACATGTCGGGACTTGGCGCGCTCTACAGCCGCGCCTCGATGTATTTCTTCGGCGACTGGAACAAGTGCGGCGAGGTCATGGGGCTGGCGCCCTATGGCAGGCCCGATCGTATCAAGAAGCTCGTCTGGCTGGAGGATGGCGAACTGGTCGCGCCGGACTGGGATGCGTCTTTCGACAAGCCATGGGTGGATGAGGATGGCGCGGTCGTGGCTGGCGCGGCAGAGGCCGTGGACGTGGCCGCGGCTGGCGGTAAGCCTTGACGCATTGCGATGCGTTTTCGTAACGGGCTTCTTCATGATGGGATCAGCTCCCGTCAATCAAAAGCGCGGGTCTGGGCCAGCGCTTTTTTCGTATGGAGATGGCTTTGGCGGAACTCAACAGATCTTGCTCAGTGCCTGCTTTCCTGTGCGTAACGCATCAGTGCGACGAAACGATACAGGCCGTGGACGAATTTGCCGTAGGGCAGGGTAACGAATAGCGCGAATACGACGCCCAGATGAATTGCCAGCAGCGGCCCCATCATCGACGTCGCGCGCAGCACCAGCAGCAGCAATCCGGTCAGCGACGTCAGGAACAGCATCGCCAGAAAGGCTGTTTCCATGCCGAAGCGGGCATCGTCGCGTATTTGCGGATCGCGCTTCAGTTTCTCCGCCATCAGGCCGGCCGGGCCGATCAGAAGGCCGATACCGCCGATGGTTCCGAGCACAACCGGCAGATCCCACCAGGGATAGGGCGCTTCGCGACCGAGCAGGTAATGCCAGAGCGTTGCAACGGACGTGGCGGCGAAGCACAGCAGGAAACCATAGAACGTCAGGTGATGATACATCCGCCGGTTGTCTGCCGGCTGGTCGTCTTCGTTCATGCATCCGGCGCCGCCGCCATCGAGATAGCGCAGGGAGCCTGCGTCCTTTATCGCCTGCCACAGCGAGCCTGCATTCGCTGCGCCGCCGCCAATGTCGCGCCAGAAGCTGCGGATGCTGAACGTCAGCGCAAGGATTGCGTAAAGGAATGCAGCGCCGAAGATCAGCGCCATCGTTTTATGCGGCATCAGCTTGTAGAACGCGCCGGGGCCTGTATGGACGCCAAGGAAGACAGCCGGATCGCGCCATGCCGCGAAACCGCCGACAAAAATTGCGACGCTCAATGCCGCAATGATCGAAATGGCGAGGCCATTGCGCTGGAACAATCCTGCAAGCGGCTTCGGCCAGGCGTATTGCGCGTAGGAATTGGCTCGTACCTCGGCCAGTGTGACCGGGACGTTCACATCGAATTTATGCGGTGGCGAGAACTGGCAATCGTGAAAGCACGCGCCACAGGAGTGGCACAGGTTGGCGAGATAGTTCAGGTCGGCATCGTAGAAATCACGGCGCAGTTCCATCGCCGGAAAGACGGCGCAGATGCCTTCGCAATAGCGGCAGGAATTGCACAGGGTCATCAGCCGGTCGGCTTCTTCCTGCGCTGCCGTGGCGTGTGGCAGGGGCAGTTTTTGCGCCGGACCGGTAACGGCCTTGCCGGTCAGCTGATTGGTGGAGACGCCGGGTTCAATTGCGGGCATGCGAAGTCAACCTGTATTCTTCCGGGAAGCGTTTTTCGCGGCCTCTTCACCCGCAATCTTTCCGAAAACGCTGCCGATGGTCATGCCGATGCCGGCTGCATAGCCCTTGCCGAGGACATTGCCGGCCATGATCTCGCCGGCTGCGAACATGTTGGCAGCCGGCTTTCCGTCCTGCATGATCATGCGCGCCTGCTTGTTCACGCGCGTGCCCAGATAGGTGAAGGTTATGCCGGGCCGCACGGGATAGGCATAGAACGGGGCCTTCTCGATCCTGCGCGCCCAATGGGTCTTCGGCGGCTCGATGCCATCGGTGCGGCAATCGTCGAGGATGGTGTGGTCGAACGTACCCGGCTGCACGGCGGCGTTGAAGCCGGCGACGGTTTTCTCCAGCACAGCCGGATCGAGCTCGAAGGCCTCTGCAAGTTCGGCGATGCTATTTGCTTTCACGGGCGGAAAGCACGATGGCATGAAGCTTTCCAGCACATCGGAATCGAAAACGATATAGGCGATCTGGTCCGGCTGCTGGGCGACGAGTCTGCCCCAGATGGCGTAGCGCTTGGGCCAGATGTCTTCGCCCTCGTCGTAGAAACGCACGGCGTTGCGATTGACGACGATGCCGAAGATCACGCAGTCGAGCCGGGTGATGATGCCGCCGTCGTATTTCGGTGCGCGCGCGTCGATGGCGACCGCGTGGCACTGGGTCGGGTCGCCGATCTGCTGCACGCCGCTGGCGATCAGCTTGCGTAGGATCGAACCCTGGTTCCATTTCGTGCCGCGGCACAGGAAGTTGTGCGCTGCCGGGCCCCAGAATTCCGCCATCCAGTCGAAGTTGGATTCAAAACCGCCGCAGGCAGCGACAAGCGATTCAGCCCGGATCACCAGCGGCTTTCCATCGCGCATGATCGTTGCCGAAAGGAACATGCCCTCGCGTATGTCTAGATCGGTTACTTCGGCATCGTATTCGATCGCGACGCCAAGGCCTTCGGCCGTTCGATAGAGCGCGTTCAGCATGGCGCGGCCGCCACCTAGAAAGAACGAATTGGTGCGCCCGAGACTCAAGGTGCCGCCGAGCGGCGGCTGGAAGCGTACGCCCTGCCTGACGATCCAGTGCAGCATATCCTTCGATTCATGGATCATATGGCGGGCGAGTTCCTCGTCCATCTCGCCGCCTGTAACACGCCAGAGGTCGTAGAACAGTTCCTCTTCCGGATAGGGGCCGGTCAAAGTGTCCGTCGCGCTGTCGTGGGCGCAGCGCATGTTGCGGGTGTGGCGTGTGTTGCCGCCACGCCAGAACTTCGGCGCGGCCTCCAGCACCAGTACCGCAGCGCCATTATGCGCTGCGCTGATTGCTGCACACAGGGCTGCATTGCCGCCACCGATGACCAGCACGTCATATTTTCTGGTGAGGTCTGCCATCCGTTTGTCAGGCGGCCTTCTTCGGTGCAGCTTTGGCGTAGACGAAACCTTCGAACAGTTTGCGCGACGTGCGGATGAGCGAAGCCATCGGATATTGCTGGCCCTCGATGGTGCTGAGAAAAACCTCGATCACACCGGCCGGGTTTTCGATCAGCACCGTCTTCGGCAGATCGATAGGCCCGGCGATGTTGGACGCGAGATTGCCCGGTGTCGCGCAGGCGGTGCCGATGCCTATCGTGCCGGTGACGGCGAGCGAGGGATGGCACTCGTGCGGCATGAAATAGCGCACGCAGATAACTGCGTCCTTGGTTTGCGGCGGGGCCAGCAAGACAGGCTTGGGAATTACCGAATCCTTCACGTCGCCAAAGCCCATAGCGAGGCCGGCCCTGAGGCGCAATGCTTCCATGCGGGCCATGAAGTCCTTGTCGGCTTCCAGTTCCTGCACGGTCTCGTAGCCGGTCTTGCCCATGTCGGAAGCGCGCATCATCATCATCGGCATGGCGCAATCGACGAGGCTCATCTCGACGCCGTCGATGGTGTCAATGGAATTGCCGGTGGGGAACAGCTTGCCGGTCTTGGCGCCGGTGGCATCGAGAAAGGCCACCGTGATCGGTGCGGCAGAACCCGGCACGCCGTCAATCTGCGTTTCGCCTTCGTAATTGACCTCGCCGCCGGGTGTCTCGACGGTGGAGTGGATCAGGCTGTCGGTGTTGACGTTGTAGATGCGAACCGTGGTGTGGCCGTCCTGCGCCGGAACCAGCGCCTGATCGATGGCAAAGGGGGCGATGCCGACCAGCATGTTGCCGCAGTTCGGCGCGGTATCGACGATCTGCTCGCGGATATTCACCTGCGCGAACAGGTAGTTCACATCGGCATCCGGACGATCGGACTTGGAAACTATGGCGACCTTGCTGGTTACCGGATTGCCGCCGCCGATGCCGTCGATCTGCAGGTGATGGCCGGAGCCCATGACGGACAGGAGGACGCGGTCGCGCTCGGCAATATCGGCCGGCAGGTCCTCGGCGCGGAAATAGGGGCCGCGGGAGGTGCCGCCGCGCATCATCACGCAGGGAATCTTGATCAGTCCGCTCATGTTTTCACCAGGATTGGGAGGCGGCCGGGCCGCGGATGGCTGTTTCTGATGGAAACCGGCGCATTTGTAAAATACATTTTTTGTTTGTGTTTGTATCCTACTCGCAAAGGGTTATGCCGAAGCAGTATTTTTCAGCAGCGGGAGCAAACCCTATGAGCATCGCAGACTTCGGCGTCGATATTGTCGTGCAGGGCTATCCGGGCAAGGCGGTCTGCCATGGCGGGCTTGGCTGGTCGACGATTGCGCTGATCCGCGCACCGGGGCGGCTGGCCATGGTCGATTGCGGCGCATTCGGTATGCGCAAGACCCTGCAAGAGCGGCTGAAGGAGCGCGGCCTAGGGCCGAAGTACGTGACCGACCTGCTGCTGACCCATTCCCACTACGACCATTCGGTCAACTGGACGCTTTTCCGCCACGCCCGCATTGTCATCGGCAAGACCGAGATGGACTGGGCGATCGAGGAGCCGTGGGGCGAGACGGTGGTGCCGGAACTCTATGTCCGCGAGCTGCGCAACTGGAAGACAGCGGTCGAGGTCGAGGAGGGCGAGGAAATCTTCCCCAACATGACCGCCTGGCTGGCACCCGGCCATACGCCGGGGTGCCTCGTCTTTGTCCTGCGCGGGGTGGAGCGCGACATCATCTTTACCGGCGATGCCGCCAAGAACCGGGCTGAACTCGTCTCCGGAACGACCGACATGACCTACGACGCCTCGGTTAGCGCTGCTTCCATTGCGAAAATGTGGGAGTTTTGGAAGGCGCGGCCCGGCAATATCGTCGTACCCGGTCACGACCTTCCGATGATTCTGGAAGACGGCAAGCCGCGCTATCTCGGCAAGCGCGAGGCGGCCATCCAGATGTGGAACGGCAACGATATGGAAACCACAACGCGGATAGAGCTGGCGGCGGTTTGAATTTAACCGCGTCTGTCCGGGCAGAATAGCGGGCTAGTTTTAATCCTGCGCAATGGTCTAAAAACCATCGAAATCGAAAAGGGCAAGCTAGCCATCGTCGTTGGGGCGAAATCAAAGCTGGATGGCGTTCTGGTCACGCTTATAGCGGCTGCTAAGGCGGGGGAGCTGGATGAGGCGCTCGCGAAAGCCATTCAAC
>JAPOIA010000193.1 GCA_029979185.1 Alphaproteobacteria bacterium
CCGCCGTGAAAAGCAGCTCGCCTACAATGCCGAACACGGCATCACCCCGGCGACGATCAAGCGCGGCATCGCCGACATTCTCGGCTCCGTCTACGAGCAGGACCATGTCACGGTGGACACCGGCATGGTGTCCGGCGCGGCGCAGCCCGGGCACAATCTCAAGGCGACGATCTCCGGCCTCGAGGCGCAGATGCGCGAAGCCGCGGCCAATCTCGAATTCGAGGAAGCCGGCCGTCTGCGCGACGAAATCCGCCGGCTGCAGGCCGCGGAACTGGCCGTCGCCGACGACCCGCTGGCGCGGCAGTCCGACGTGGAAGACCGTGCCGGGGCCTATGCGGGAGACCGGAAATACGGCAAGGCGGCGAATGTGCCTGTCGCATCAGTCCGAAAAGTTGCAGACTTTTTGCATGTAGCTGATGCCCAGAAAAGGCCGGGGAATACTCCCGTCTCGAAGAGGGTAGGAAGTTCCCCATCGGCCCGCCCGCACAAGCCGACGGACGCCGACATGGGCCCGCACAATATGGGCGGCGGGGAGGCGAGGCCGAAGGGAATGATTGACAAGTCGCGACGGAAGCAAAGGGGTGCGTGACCTGTTTGCTTGGTCCTCACACTTAGGAACTTCTTGCTGGTGTTGCATTTCGGACCTCTCACCCTAAGGACCCCGGCGCAGCCGGGCGTTGCGTCCTTCGTCAGGCTGAGGATAAGGGGACGGGAGAATCGGGCGACAGCGCGGGGGCTGTTGGCGGCCAATTATGCGGTTGTGGCCTTGCCAAAGCCTTAAGCAAGGGCAGGCGGTAGGCGAAAACGCGCCCATAAATCACCCCGCCTGCCTCAAAAGCGAACATCTTGTCGCGGCAGGTCGCAATAGTGCGGATTTCGCCGTTTTTCCGGTTGCTCTTGCCCGGTCGTGAAACTATGGTCCGCGCCGCCGCACGGGTGCGCCCGTGCTAGATTCCGGAGACACAAATGCCTTTCCTTGCCGGCGCCGTTACGCGCGTGAACCCGTCCGCGACCATGGTTCTCACACAGCGTGCCCGCGAACTGAAAAACTCTGGCCGCGACATCATCTCGCTGTCCGTTGGCGAGCCGGACTTCGATACTCCCGACCATATCAAGCAGGCGGCGATCGATGCGATCAAGCGCGGCGAAACCAAATATCCGCCGGTGCTGGGCATCGTACCGCTGCGGGAGGCCATCGCCAAGAAGTTCAGGCGCGAGAACGGCATCGACTACAAGGCCTCGCAAACAATCGTCGGTACGGGCGGCAAACAGATCCTGTTCAACACGTTCCTGGCCACCTGCGACCCTGGCGACGAGGTCATTATCCCGGCGCCCTACTGGGTCAGCTATCCGGACATGGTGATGATTGCCGGCGGCACGCCGGTCATCGTGCCGACGACGCTGGAAAACGGCTTCAAGATGCAGCCTGAAGAGCTGGAAAAGGCCATCACGCCGAAGACCAAGTGGGTGCTTCTGAACTCGCCTTCGAACCCGTCGGGCGCCGCCTACAGCCGCGACGAGCTGAAGGCGCTGACGGACGTGCTGATGCGGCCAAAAAACCATCACGTATGGGTGTTCTCGGACGACATCTACGAGCACCTCGTCTATGGTGATTTTGAATTCACCACCCCGGTGCAGATCGAGCCGGGCCTGATGGACCGCACGCTGACCATGAACGGCGTGTCGAAGTCCTATGCCATGACCGGCTGGCGCATCGGCTATGCCGCCGCCCCGCCGATCCTGATCAAGGCTCTGGACCTTATCCACGGCCAGCAGACCTCTGGCGCCTGCACCATCGCCCAATGGGCCTCGGTGGAAGCGCTGGAAGGTCCGCAGGACCACCTGCCGAAATTCCGCAAGGCTTTCGAGGAAAGGCGCAATCTTGTCGTGTCGATGCTGAACCAGGCGCAGTATATTAACTGTTCGATGCCGGAAGGCGCCTTCTATGTATATCCCGACTGTTCCGAGGCGCTGGGCAAGACGACCGAGAACGGTACTATCCTGAAGACGGATGAGGACTTCATCACCGCCCTTCTGGAGCAGGAAGGCGTTGCGGTTGTCCATGGTTCTGCCTTCGGCAAGGGCCCGAACTTCCGCGTCTCCTATGCCGCCTCGACGGCGATGCTTGAGGACGCCTGTAACCGCATCCAGCGGTTCACAGCCAGCCTACGGTAAGCAGGAATTCTATTGCGAGACGATTGAACCGCACTCAGCGACAGTGGGGGGTAGGGTCGTTCACGGCCTGCGTCGCTCGTCTGGCGTAGGCGGCCGTAAAGCACGCCGAAGCACCGGTCAGGCATCGACGGGGCGTATCCGGTCTCGCTATAGCGTTGCACCGCTGCGCGATACGTGACACATGAAGGCAACTGCGCCGGCCATTTGTGCCGGTTCTGGCTTTCGCAGTTTTTTGATCGGCCGGGTATGGCCGGGATGGATCGAGCAGGGATTGCGGGCGTATGGCGCAAGTTCAGGCGCAAATGCAGGTTTACCGGCTGGCGGGGGTGATGGGATATCCCGTCATGCATTCGCGCTCGCCGCTGCTGCATAACAGCTGGATGCAGGAGCATGGCGTTACCGGCCATTACGTTCCGCTGGCGGTGCAGCCGGCCAATCTGGAACAGGCGCTGCGGGCGCTGCCGACGCTCAGCTTCAGCGGCGTCAATCTCACCATCCCGCACAAGGAAGCAGCGCTGACGATCGTCGACCGGGTCGACGAGCTGGCGCTGCGGATCGGCGCCGTGAACTGCGTCTGCGTTGCACCGGACGGAAAGCTGGAGGGCTTCAACTTCGATGCCTTCGGTTTCATCGCATCGGTGGACGAGGCCAACCCGGAATGGAAGCGGGATGTCGGGCAGATCGCCGTTCTCGGCTCGGGCGGGGCGGCGCGGGCGATCATCGCCGGGCTGCTGCAAAGGGGTGCACGGGACATCGTCATCGTCAACCGTACCCGCGAACGGGCCGAGCAGCTGGCGAAAGACATGGGCGAGGGCGTCACCACCGCGCCATGGGAGCAGCGCTCGGACGTGCTGGGCGAGGCTGGCATGCTGGTCAACACGACCAGCATTGGCATGCACGGCCAGCCGGACCTGACCATCGACCTGCAGCGCCTGCCGCAGGTAGCAGTGGTCTGCGATATCGTCTATGTGCCGCTGGAAACCAGCCTGCTGAAACAGGCGCGCGAGCGCGGCAACCCCACCGTCGACGGGCTTGGCATGCTGCTCCACCAGGCGCGTCCGGCCTTTGCGAAATGGTTCGGCATCATGCCGAAGGTCACGCCGGAACTGCGGGCGAAGATCGAGGCGACGCTGTAGATTCCCGTAAAGAATTGGCGCGGGCGGTCAGTTCGCCATTGCCATGAACGCGCAAACCCGCGATGACAGAGCTGTCGACGTTGGACCGGCTGTGCCGGTCGGGAAATTGGCCGCGTTTTGTAGATGACCGGGCATTACAGGGTCTGCCGGAACGCCAGAACGGGGACGGGAAATGTCCTGGTTGCATAGTTTTCAGCGGTGTCTTCAGCGGCTGGGCGCTCCCGGTTGCGCTGTTCTGTTCGCCTGCCTGCCGATGGCGGCGATGCAGCCGCAGGCGGCGCGCGCGCAATCCACCATTCACGTCGGCATCTCGCTGGCTGACGATATCTACCTGGCGCCGATCTTTGCGGCAGGAAAGCTGGGCCTGTTCAAGAAGGCCGGGCTGGTGGTGCGCCGTTCGGCCATCCGCAGCCTGTCGGCGGGGGTGGAAGCATTGGCGGCGGGGCATGTCGACATGATCGACGCGCCAAGCCCTGCGGTCACCATCGCCAAGGACAAGGAAAAGGGTCTGCCGGGCAAGATCGTGGCTACCAATGCGGAGGGTTTCTATGGCTGGACGGTGATCGTGAAAAACGATTCCGCCTATCAGTCGCTGGCCGACCTGCGTGGCAAGACGCTCGGCATCAGCGCGCCGGCATCCCTTGCCGCCATGGCGGCGACGCTGGCGATGGAACGCGGCAAGGTGGACTTCACCGTGCAGGCCGTCGGGGCCGGATCGCTGATCCCGATGCTGCGGCAGCGCAAGCTGGATGCGGTCGTCGCCTCGGCGATGGTCGCGCAGCGCGAGGTTGCCAGTAAACGCGCCCGCATTGCCTACGATCTTGGCTTCGGCGAGGAGACCTATGCGGTCAGCACGCTGATTGCTTCCAATGCGCTGATGGCGAAGCGTCCGGCGGAGCTGCGCGCCTTTCTGGCCGCAGTGGCGCAGGCGCTGACGCGGATGCAAAGCGACCGGAAATGGTCAATCGAAGTGCTGAAGGAATATGCCAATATCGTCGACATCCAGCTGGTTGAACGGATGCACGACAATATCATCCGGCGAATGAAGCCGGGCGGCGCCACGACGTCGAGGGCTTTGCGTTCCGCGGAAGCGCTTGCTGCACGGGCCTGGGATATCAAGGGGCTGGCGTGGACCGATGCGCAAAGCCTTTATACCAATGACTTTGTGCCCAAGCTGAAATAAGAGATACAGGACTTTGCGGTTTCGCTGACGCGGCACTGCACCAGGAGATGCCGGGCGACAGGTTCCGGCGCATAAGGAAATTCGGGGGGAAACGATTTGCTGGGGGGATTGTTCGCGCTTCTGTCTGCCGGTACCTTTGCACTCAATCAGGCCTTCGCGCGGCGCGGGGTGCTGACCGGAAGCGTCATTCAGGCCCTGTGCATTACCGTTCCAATTGGTGCGCCGTTCTTTCTGCTGATCGCCTTCATCTTCGGCAGCGCTGGCGATGTGTTCAATTTCACCGCAACGTCCTATGCCTGGCTGTGTCTTGCGGGGATCAACCACTTCATCGCCGGGCGGTTTTTCAATTACTGGGCGGTGCAGAACATGGGCACCAATCTCACCGGCCCGATCCAGCAGCTGGATATCGTGGTGTCGCTCTCTCTTGCGGTGTGGCTGCTCGGGGAATATCTCACGCCGCTGCGCATCCTTGGCACTATCCTTATCATCGGCGCGCCTTTGCTGACGTTCAAGAGCGACATGGCGCAGGCAAAGGGCAAGGGCAAGAATGCGCGGCCGCTCAAATTCACGCCGCAGCTGGGCAAGGGGTATCTTGGCGCCATACTGTCGGGTATCGCCTATGGCATCAGCCCCATTCTTGTGCGCGCCGGATTGCAGGATGCCTCAACCGGCGCAAGCCTTGCCGGCGGAGCCATTTCCTATGCGGCCGCTGCTGTGCTGTTGCTGGGGTTCGTCGCCGTTACCGGCCGCACGCGGCATGTGCTTTCGGTCGACCGGACAGCGGCGGGGGGGTTTGCCTTTGCCGGCATATTCGTGGGCTTTGCACAGGTCTTCCGCTATGTGGCGCTGGCCATGGTGCCGGTTGCGGTAGTGGCGCCGATCATGCGCGTGGGGCTGGTGTTCCGGCTGATCTTCTCCTGGTTCCTCAACCGCGACCACGAGGTTTTTTCTCCCGGCATTATCGTGGCGACCGTGCTGTCGCTCCTGGGTGCGCTGATGTTGTCGGTATCTACAGATCTGTTCCTGTCAATGGTCGACCTGCCGCAATGGGCGGTCGATATCATCAAGTGGCGCTGGCCGTAGGTTTGCAGCGCCAGAATTTGCAGGATGCCGAGGAAACCGGTTGTATATGCGCTACGCTTTTGCGTAAGATTGAATAATCCGCATGACGGGAAGCATCCACAGGAAGCACTCATGGCGAAGACGATTCTCGCAATGACCACCACGCACGGCCCGCAATTGCACACGACGGCGGAGCAATGGGCGCTGCG
>JAPOIA010000194.1 GCA_029979185.1 Alphaproteobacteria bacterium
ATCGTGAAGCGAGCCCTTGAAATTGCCGGCGAGCTCTGCATCTATATGAACCAGAACCATACGATCGAAGAACGGAATGATCAGCCCGAGGCCGGGATACAGCGTTTGCCGGTACTTGCCGAAACGCTCTACTGTATAGGCATAGCCTTGCGGAACCTGGCGCACACCCATGAGGACCAGCACGAGGGCCAGCACGACCAGCGCAACGACCGCAAAAAAACTAAAGTCGCTCATATCTGTCTCCCGACATATTCAACAACATGGACAGTTTCATACCAAACCTAAGCATTTGCAAACGGCCACGGATCGTTTGCACTTGCATTGCGTTGAAACCGGGCAATGGCATCGCAGAAACGCGGAAGCATGAAGAGTTTCGATCATTGCCCGCAAAGACGGTATTCGCGCGCATGCGACCAATCCTTGGCCAATCGGCGGAGCGGTCGCCGCAAATCACCTGTTTGCTCCGATAACCGGTTGATACGTTATTTGGCCATGATGCTTAGTTTCTATACTGACTCAAACCCATGCCATGTGCGCCCGGACACACTACCGGAAGCGCCACTGTTTTATGGTAAACAATTTGTTAACGACTGCCATTCTAAAAAGGAGGGAGCATTACGCGGCGCGAAACGAAGCTGTCCGGCCAACGGCACAAGCCAGTCGCGCCATCTGACTGCAACGGAGCAATAGGGCATGAACACATCAAAGACCGCGATAACGTTCAAACCTGAACCGCCCCTGCGCGAGGGTCAGTTCCTGCGCAGTCCGATACTGCATCGCGGGCAGGCATTCCGGGCACTCGCCGTAGTGACGCTGGTTACCGCCGTCGCCGCCCTGCTGGGATTGCGTCCCGCACGCGCCGAAGCGGTACAAACAATGGAAATCGCCAGCGCCAGATCGGCAGATGCCCAGCGTTTCGATCTGGCCCAGATGGATCTATCCAAGACGCGGCGCAACGCGACGAAAAAAAAAACTCGCGCAAAACCGTAAGACAACCGGAGCGTAGCAAGCGCCAAGCCAACTCCAGCCCGCCGCAAAGGCCGGCTGGTCGCGGATCGAAATCCGATGCCGCATTCCAGTCCTACATTGCCGGTTTGTGGCCGCAAGCAAGAGCGCGGGGGGTCAGCCGCGCCATTTTCGACCAGGCCTTTGCCGGTGTCCGGCTGAACCGCGCAGTGCTGAAGCCGGCTGGCAAGCAGGCGGAATTCGTTAAGCCGATATGGAGCTATTTGACCAACAGCGTTTCGCCGCGGCGCATCAGCCAGGGCCGCGAACACGCCCGCAGATGGAACGATACCCTCGCCAATATCGAACGCCGTTACGGCGTCGACCGGTACGTAGTGCTCGCAATCTGGGGCATGGAGACAAGCTATGGCGGCTTCACCGGCAACCAGAATGTTATCCGGGCACTGGCATCCCTGGCATTTGCAGGTATTCGTGAGGACTTCTTTCGCAACGAACTGCTGACCGCCCTTGTCATCCTCCAGCAGGGCCATGTGAGCGCCCGCCAGATGACTGGATCCTGGGCCGGAGCCATGGGACAAACGCAGTTCATGCCGACGAGTTTCGTCAAATATGCCGTCGACTATAACGGCGACGGCCACAAGAATATCTGGACCCACGTGCCCGACGCGCTGGCATCGACGGCAAATTATTTGGCCCGTTTCGGCTGGCAGCGGGGCATAACCTGGGGCTACGAAGTCGTCCTCCCGCGCAATTTCGACTATGCGGCCCACGATCCACGAGTAAACCGCCCGTTCTCCTACTGGAGTTCCATCGGCGTGCGCCGGGCTGACGGACGCGCGATGCCGACATCCAGTTCCGCCGCTATCATGCTGCCGGCAGGACGGCACGGCCCGGCTTTCCTGATGACCGGGAACTTCAAGGTCATCAAGGAATACAATCGGTCAAACGCCTATGCATTGGGCGTGGCCCATCTTAGCGACCGGATAGCCGGCATGGGTCCACTGAAGCAAAGCTGGCCGCGCAAGGACAAGCCCCTTTCGAAGTCGCAGGTCATGTTCATGCAACGATACCTCAACCGCCATGGCTACAAGGCCGGCAAGGTTGATGGTCGGGTCGGAGAAAACGTGACCGCTGCCATTCGCGATTTCCAGCTCAAGCGAGGATTGGTAGCAGATGGATATCCGACACAGGCCCTGTGGCGGACGATGCGCAACAGCCGCTAGGGTTCGCGGGCGCCGGCAAAATGCGACCATCGAAGCTCCTACAAAAGAGTCATCATCGGATACTGGTTGCGATATACTGTACAGATGATCCACAGGTCGGCAAATATCGTCGCGCATCGCAATCGGCTGGCATCCTGTCTTCTGGCTGCAATCGCTGCGCTCATGTTGTTCTTGAGCGCGGCGCCGGACGCGGCGGCACAATACGACGATTCCAATCCATCGGTTTATTGGCGATTGGAACGCCAGCGGGAGCAGAAGTTCAAACGCGAGCAAATGCGCCAGCGCCGCGTGATCCAGCGGCCGACGCGGCTGATACGAAGGGCCAGACCCCGCCGCGGCTATACCCGTACCGTGCCCGCCAGCAAGCGTCTCCGCAACGAGGAGGCTGTGACAAAACCGGCACCCCCTACATCGGCTACCGCCCAACCGGACGCCAGCAAGCCGGATGCCGCGACAACTGCCAATGCAGCACCGGGCGCCGCAACACCTAATGCAGTGAAACCGGCTGCGCAGCCAGGCGCCGATGCGAAACCGGATGCAAACGCGCAGTCGGCCGGAAATGCGTCCAAAACCGAAAAAGCAGCTGTCCCGCAAGCGCCGGCCATTCGCATCGCGGTTATCGGCGACAACATTGGCAGCCAGCTCGCCCGCGGCCTGAATCAGACCTATGAGGAAACGCCGCAGGTCGAGATCGTCAAACTGACCAAGGACAACTCCGGCCTGGTGCGCAGCGACTACTACGACTGGCCGGAGAAGGTCAGGGAATTGCTGGCCAGTGACACGAAGTTCGATGTCGCCGTCATGATGATCGGCTCCAACGACCGGCAACAGATCAGGGACGCCAGCGGCGCCCATCCGCCGGGCACGCCCGATTGGGAAAATATCTACGCTGCCCGCATCGCCTCGATCGCTTCGCAGTTCCAGAAGCAAAAGATTCCGCTGATCTGGCTCGGCATGCCGATCATGCGCAATGAGCGGCTGGCGACCGATCTCGTCCGGTTCAATCAAATGTATCGCGAAGGCGTACAGAAGTACGGCGGCACATATATCGACGTTTGGGAAGCCTTCGTCGACGACCGCAACCGATTCACGCTCTACGGGCCGAATGTGAATGGCGAAACGGTCCGCCTGCGCCTGTCGGACGGGGTCCATTTCACCAAGGCTGGCTCCCGCAAGGTCGCCCATTTCGCCAGCGTCGATATCAAGCGCATTATCGACAGGCGCAAGCAGCCAGCTGCTGCGGCCGGCATTGCAGTCGCCCCGGCGCAAATGCCTGCGTCAGCCGGAGTGAAAGTACTCGCCCCCGATGCCGCCGGCAGCCTTCGCGCCGCACTGCCGCGACCGGCTGCACCTGCACAGGTCGTAGTCCCGGTAAAGCCGGCTGCCGGGCCGGTCGTACGGCTGACCGCCGAGCCTGTTGCAACCGACGGCAAGCTGATCTCCGCTCCGGCGCTGCAGACAGGCAGCAGCTCGGCCGCCGTCAGAAGTCTCGTGCAGGGCCAGCCCGTCGCCTCCCAGCGCGGCAGAGCCGACGACTTCGCCTGGCCGAAAAAATAATCGATCTTCCGCGTTTTCGTCAGGCGAGCCGGTTTTCGCTTTGCCGGGAAATGCTTCAGCGGTTGAGCAATTCCAGCGCCTCGGCATGCACCTTCCGGTCCCCGGCCGCAATGATCGCCCCGCCAGAGGCGGCCGATTCGCCCTTCCAGTTGGTAATGATGCCGCCCGCACCTTCCACCACCGGAATGAGCCCGACTATGTCATATGGTTTCAGACCGCTTTCGATCACCAGATCGACATGCCCCGCGGCGAGCATGCAATAGGCATAGCAATCGCCGCCGTAGCGCGACAGCCGAACCCCCTGCTCGACCCTTTCGAACGGCTCACGCGTACCTTCGGCAAGCAGCGCCGGATGCGTTGTCATCAGGGTTGCCGCTCCGACCGAACCACATGGCCGGGTCTTGAGTTTTCGGCTCGCCTGCTTGCCGTCGGCGCCGGGACCGCGCCACCGGGCCGCCTCGCAATCACCGGAAAACATTTCGCGGGTAAACGGCTGATGCATCATCCCGTATGTGGGCGCGCCATTATGGCTCAGGCCGATCAATGTTCCCCAAACCGGCAGACCGGAAATGAAACTCTTGGTCCCGTCGATCGGATCGAGAATCCATACATACTCCGCGTCCGGACGTTCGGCTCCGAATTCCTCTCCGACGATCCCGTGGGCGGGAAATGCATCCTTGATCATCCGCCGCATGACCGTTTCAGCGCCGCGGTCGGCTTCCGTCACGGGGTCGAATACCCCGCCCTCCGATTTGTCCACCGCGTGGATGGAGGTCCTGAAAAACGGCAGGATTGCCGCTCCAGCGGCACTTGCGAGGCTATCGACAAAATCAGCAATTTCGACCGGTTTCATATATGCGCCGCCACTTCGATGTCTTGTTCGATGTCTTGCCGGTCTGCTGCGTCCCGCTTGCCGGTCCGCTGCTGCATAAAGGCTCCGCCCGCATCAGCCAAGACCTTGTTGGCGCAGGAGGGTAAAATGCTTGCGGCATGCTTCCGTTTGTGGTCCTTCTGCCCGGCAACCGGCAGTGCATATCCGAAGACGACTGCCAGATAGATATAGCGCCAATCCGCAACAGGCTGCACCCTTGATCGACATTCCATCACAGAAAACCAGGAGCGTCTCCACGCCGGTAGCGCTCGTTGGCATTTTGATCTTCATGTATGTCACCAGCCAGTTTTTCCGCAATTCCGTGGGCGTGATCGGCCCGGACCTCTCGCGCGAATTCCAACTCGAGGCCTCGCATCTGGGCCTGCTAGCCTCGGCGTTCTTTCTGTCCTTCGCGGCGGTGCAGATTCCCCTGGGCATGGCGATAGATCGCTACGGGCCGAAAATCTGCCTGCTGGTGCCCGCCCTCATACTGGTTGCAGGCACCCTGCTGTTCGCATTCGCCAGAACCTATTCCGAACTCGTCGCAGCGCGCCTGATCATAGGACTGGGCTGCTCCAGTTTCCTGATGGCCCCGCTGACAATCTACGCAGAGCGCTTTTCGCCGCAGATGTTCGGAACGATGGTCGGTATTCATGTGGGTACCGGAAACCTCGGCTCCCTGGGCGCCACCGCGCCGCTCGCCTTCGTCGCCGCATGGCTGGGCTGGCGCAATGGCTTTCTGATCGTTGCGATCCTGGTAGCTGTGGGTATCGCGCTGGTCTACTTCCTCGTCCACGAAGATGAAGCGGCTCGCGAAAGGCGCAAGAAGCGGTCGGAAGGCTTCGCCTCCCTGATGGCCGGTGTCGCGGCGGCGACACGCACGCCCTCGTTTTGGCCTATCTTCCTGATGCAACTGACAACCTATCCGGCCTTCGCCGCCATACTTGGATATTCCAGCGGCACCTGGCTGGCGCAGGAATACGGGCTTGGGCTCGAGGCGCGCGGCAATCTGCTGTTCGCCATGGCGCTCGCACAGATCTGCTCCCTATTCGCCTGGGGTACGGTCGACCGCATCTTCGGCAGTTACAAGATCCCCTGCCTGATCGGGGCAAGCATGTGCGTTGCAG
>JAPOIA010000195.1 GCA_029979185.1 Alphaproteobacteria bacterium
GGTAGTAGACCTTGTCCCGCAGCGCCGTCAGCTCGTCCTCGTGCGCGGCGTTCTTCAGCTCGAGCTGCCCCTTCTCGAAGCGCGTGCGCCGCAGCTGCGCCTCGATCGAGTTGGCCTCCCGCGCCAGCCGCTCCATCTCCGCCGCGTAATTCTCGCCTGCATCCGCCTCAATCTTCCGGTAGAGAGCTACGACTCTTTCTCCGAACTCCGTCAGCCGTGCGTGGCCGCCACCCTTGCCGCCGGGTTTCGTTTCCAGCACCGGCTCGGCGAACATGGAATTGACCTCGTCCATCAGCAGCCAGGCGCGGCGGTAGGACATTTTCATTTCCCGCGCGGCGGACGAGATCGAGCCGTGCCGGTCAATCATTTCCAGGAGACGGGTCTTGCCGTGGCCAAGCTGGATGTTGCGGCCCTGCGCGTCCTTGCCGAAATCGAGGCGTATGGTGATGCGGGCGCCGGTCATGGTTGGATCGCTTCTGCGGCCCGCCCCTCGATACGCGGGCCTTGCGCGCTACTCAGGATGAGTGCTGCGATACGCGGGCGGCGGCTCGGGTCCCGGCATTTTCTTCCCACCTCACGCATGCGGGCACTTGTCCGGCTTGATATCCACAACCGGCGTTCCGTCGAGGCAATCGAGCCCGCGCACATGCAGGACATTGCCCTCGACTTTTTCCAGCTTCACGACGGAGGACGCTATGGGATTGGGCCGGTTGGGCGAGCGTATAGCGAAAGTGCCGATAATTGCGCCCTTGTGCTTGGGGTTCTGCAGCACGAGATCGCGGCGGGCGCGATGCATCCAGTAGAGAATCTGCAGGTAGCCGTTCTCTTCGATGCCCTGCAGGGCCCTGGCCCAGACATCATCGACCACCACCTGGCATAGCGGGCCCTCCAGATCGCCGCGGCGCGGGCATTCCCGCGTCGTTTTCCACGGGGTCTGGCAGTGGCCGATGAAGGTCAGCGCCGGCCCTTCCGCGGGCGGCGCATCCACGGTTACTTCGCCGGGGCGGATTTCCAGCGTTGCATCGGCCATATGTCCTCACAGGTCTGTTCAGCTGCGCAGATTTCATTTATGCCATGATAAAACAGCGCTGATAAGCCCGGCAAGAACAGGGAGAGACCGATGATCGACGATTTCGAGGACCATTGCTGGCAGGATGTGGTCCCCGCCAGCACACTGGAACTGTACAAGCACTACAAGCGCGACCTCTACATCGGGCCGCGGGCTGCCGTGCTGATCATCGACCTGTATGAACTCGCCTATCAGGGCGGGCCGGAGCCCGTCGAAGTGGTGTCCAGGACATATCCCTCCTCCTGCGGCATCAATGCCTGGAATGCCATTGCGCCAACGCAGAAGGTGCTGGCCGCGGCGCGGGCCGCCGGACTACCGATCTTCTATTCCACCACCGAGACCCGCGATGCAGCCAAGCCGCGCGCCGTCACCGCGACCAACCGCAACAAGGTGCCTGTAAGCGCCGACGTTTACGCCATAAGACCGGAATTTGCGCCGCAACCGGGCGATGTTGTGCTGTTCAAGCAGCGGGCAAGCGCGTTTTTCGGTACGCCGCTGATCGCCCATCTGACGCAGCTGAACATCGATACCATCATCATCTTTGGCGAGAGCACGTCCGGCTGCGTGCGCGCCTCGACCGTGGACGGATATTCCAATGGCTTCCACATGGTGATGGCGGAGGAATGCTGCTTCGACCGGGCGGAACTGTCGCACAAGGTCAACCTGTTCGACCTGCATCACAAATATGCCGACGTCATGCATGCGGACCAGATCGTTGCCGAGCTGGAACGCCGCAGCAGCGCGGAGGCCGCGCAATGAAGCCGAGACGCTACGGCCCCTTCCCCTATTCGCCGATCATCGAACGGCCAAAACAGCGCTGGCCGAATGGTGCGCGCATCGCTGTCTGGCTTATTCCCAACATCGAATTCTTTGCGCTGGACGAGCAGGTTCCGGCGGCGGCTGGTGGCGGCGGCAAGGTGCCGGACATTCCCAGCTGGACGGTGCGCGACTATGGCAACAGGATCGGCGTCTTCCGTATCATGGACGTGCTCGACCGCTACAAGATGCGCGGCACCGTCGCTCTGAACAGCGAATTGTGCGCCGAGCATCCACAGATCATCCGCGAATGCATCAAGCGCGACTGGGAGCTGATGGGACACAACGAAAGCAATACGCGCCGGCTGAATTCGGTGCCGCCGGAAGACGAGGCGCGTGTGGTGAAGAATACCGTCGAAACAATTGCGCAAGCCAGTGGCCGCAAGGTGCAAGGCTGGCTGTCGTCTGGCCTCAACGAGACCTGGAATTCGCTGGACCATTTCGTCGACAATGGCCTCGACTATATCGCCGACTGGTGCAACGACGACCAGCCCTACCAGATGACACTGGATGACGGGCGCACCATCACTTCAATTCCCTACACGTTCCAGCTCAACGACAAGCCTGCCTTCGAGAAGCACAACCGCACGGCAGAAGAGTTCGACACGATGATCCGCCGCCAGTTCGACGTGCTCTACCGGGAAGGCGACACGCAGGCCCGCGTCATGGCCATTGCAGTGCATCCCTATATCATTGGCGTGCCGCACCGGATTGGCGCGCTGGACTCTGCGCTGGAGTATATCTGCAAGCACGAGGATGTATGGCTGGCGACGGGTGCGGAAATCGCCGCAGCGGGGCGGGAACTGGCCGGGGCGTAGCCCCCAGCCTGCTCTGCGCTTCACAGGATCGTTGCAAAGCCGCGTCATGTGTTGTTGCGGGCTGGATATGCATTTACCGCTGAAATTTGCCGGCGTGCGAGTCTGTGCTGTAATCGGCAGCGATTCACCTCGCCTTGGTCTTGAGAGAAACTTGGCCCTGAGAAGAACCTGGCCCGGAGAAGAATATGCTGACTGCCCTGATCGTGCTCTTCGTCATCGCCTGCGTGATCGGCGGTATCTATTACCACGACGTCACCCAGAAAGAGCATACGATCCTGCGCAACTTTCCGGTGATCGGACATGCGCGCTATTTCGCCGAACAATGGGGCGAATACATGCGCCAGTACCAGTATCTGCCGGACTGGGAGGAACGCCCCTTCAACCGGCTGGAACGGTCCTGGGTCTACCGCTCGGCGAAGGGCGTATCGAATCTCATCAGTTTCGGCAGCGAGGCAACACCCAGCTTTGCCTTTCGCAACTCGCCCTTCCCGGTGCTGGAGGAAGACTGCAAACCCTTCGCCGGCAAGTTGATCGGCAAGGCCGAAGGACCGGGCTCCTGCCAGAAGCCTTTTATGGCGAAGTCGTTTTTCAACCTCTCCAGCATGAGCTACGGGGCGCTCAGCCATGCTGCCGTTTCGGCATTGTCGCGCGGCACGGCGAAGGCCGGGGTATGGATGGCGACTGGCGAAGGCGGCCTTTCCTCATTTCATCTGGAAGGCGGCGGCGACATCGTGTTCCAGATCGGCACGGCCAAATACGGCGTGCGCGACGAGCACGGCAATCTCAGCGACGACAGGCTGCGCGAAGTTGCGGCGCATGAGAATGTCCGCATGTTCGAGGTGAAACTCGCGCAGGGCGCCAAGCCCGGCAAGGGCGGCATGCTGCCGGCCGAGAAAGTGACCGAGGAAATCGCCAAAATCCGCGGCATTCCAGTCGGCAAGCCGTCCATCAGCCCGAACCGGCACAAGGACATCGGCAATCTGGTGGAACTGGGCGCCTTCATCGACCGGGTGCGGACCGTCACCGGAAAGCCGGTCGGTGCGAAGATCGTCGTCGGCGACCCGGCCTTTCTCGACGAATGGTTCATCGACTGCCGGGCGAACCCGCATCACTGCCCGGACTATATCCACATCGACGGCGGCGAGGGCGGTACGGGAGCGGCCCCCTCGGCGCTGGCGGAGGCGACCGGAATGCCGATCACCATGGCCATTCCGATGGTCGTGAAGGCCCGCGGCGAACATGGCCTTACCGACCGCATCCGCCTGGTGGCGGCCGGCAAGCTGATCACGCCGGACAAGGTCGCCTGGGCGCTGGCCACTGGCGTCGATTTCATCGTGACCGCCCGCGGCTTCATGTTCGCGCTCGGCTGCATCCAGGCGCTCAAATGCGCTTCCGGCGAATGTCCGACCGGCGTGACCGCGACGAACCCGCGGCTGATCCGCGGACTGGTCCCCTCCGACAAGGCCGAACGGGTCGCGCGCTATGCGGAACGGATGATCCACGATGTCGAAATGATCGCCCATTCCTGCGGTGTTGCGCGGCCGGAAGACCTTCTGCCGCAACATGTAACGGAAATCGAGCGGGGCATCGCCGGGTTCCGCAATACGGGCGCGGAATAGGCGGCTTGCGGGCATTGCGCCGCAATTGACGCTTACCGGCCGCATGCTTACGATCCGCACAAAGCGTGCGGCCCTATCCGGTGAAATTCATCCGGGAACGGCGCATAACGATTGCGGAGGACATCATGCTTTCTGCCGAGGACAACGAACTCTTCACGCGCATAGGCCCCGGAACGCCCTGCGGCAACCTCATGCGCCGGTACTGGATGCCGGTTGCCTGCGCCAGCGAAATCAGCGCCGAAAAGCCTGTCAAGAAAGTGTGTGTCCTTGGCGAAGACCTTGTGCTGTTCCGCGACGGCCAGGGCCGGATGGGCCTGCTGCCGGAACGCTGTCCGCACCGGCACGCATCGCTCTATTACGGCTTTGCCGAGGACGACGGCTTGCGTTGCGCCTATCACGGCTGGAAGTTCGATGTGAACGGCGAATGCATCGAGCAGCCCTATGAGCGCGCCGGCGGCCCGCTGATGAAACAGGCCTGCCTGAAATCCTATCCGGTACAGCAACTGGCGGGCCTGCTGTTCGCCTATCTAGGCCCCGATCCGGTTCCGCTGCTGCCGCGCTGGGAAACGCTGGTGCGCAAGGATGGCGTGCGCGACATCGTGGTGCTGCCGATCCACCATCACAACTGGCTGCAGGCGCAGGAGAACTCGCACGATCCGACGCATACTTTCTGGCTGCATGCGCGCCTCTACGAGCGGGCTCTGAAGGACCGCCCGGAAGAGCGCAAGAAATGGGCGGCGGACCTTGCCTATTTCGGGCGGCCGATCGAGAGCTTCGATTTCGAGCTGTGCCGCGAAGAAAGCTGGACCGGCATCCGCAAGGTGCGCACCTATGGCGGCGATAATCCCGAGCGTGAAGCAGGCCATCCGGCAATTTTCCCGAATATCCTGATCGCGCCGCAGCAGCGCTTTCTGACGACGCATTTCCGCGTACCGATCGACGACACGCATACGAAAATCTACTGGGTGGAATTCCTTCCGAACGAGGATGGCTCGATCACCGAACAGGCGGACGCGGATATCCCCGTGACCTTCATGGAGCCGCCGCGCCGGAGCGAGGACGAGGACTACCGGCTCGATCATTTTGTCTACCAGGACCAGATGGCCTGGGAGACGCAAGGCGCGATAGCGGACCGGACGACCGAACTGATCGGCGCAGGCGACCGCGGCATCGTCATGTATCGAAACCTGTTGCGCGAACAGATTGCCAAAGTGCAGGCGGGCGAGGATCCCGATGGCGTTATCCGCGATCCGGCGCTGAACGACATGATCCGCTTCACCTTCTCGCACGGGCAGGCGGACGTGGCGAAGAAGATGGCGACAGAAGCGGCGGAGTAGCCGTCGAAGGTCACGGCCACCGCCAAACATTCTGTGGCGCGCCATTGGAAGTTGACGAAGGGCGGTCTCTGGCCGCCTTTTGTC
>JAPOIA010000196.1 GCA_029979185.1 Alphaproteobacteria bacterium
AGGCGCCGGAGGAATGCCGACCAGATCGAACTGGCCAAGCACCTTGTTGTCGGCAGCCATTTCACGCTCGCCCTGGAAGACCCGGATCGTCACTGCGGTCTGGTTGTCCTCTGCAGTGGAGAAGACCTGACTCTTCTTGGTCGGGATCGTCGTGTTGCGGTCGATGAGGCGGGTGAACACGCCGCCCAGCGTCTCGATGCCCAGCGACAGCGGGGTCACGTCGAGCAGCAGCACGTCCTTGACATCGCCTTGCAGTACGCCGGCCTGAATGGCAGCGCCAATGGCGACGACTTCATCCGGATTGACGCCCTTGTGGGGCTCCTTGCCGAAGAAGCTCTTCACGACTTCCTGAACCTTGGGCATGCGGGTCATGCCGCCGACCAGAACGACTTCGTCGATCTCGGCAGCCGAAACGCCAGCGTCCTTCATCGCCTTCTTGCAAGGCTCGACGGTGCGCTGAATCAGGTCGTCGACCAGAGCCTCGAACTTGGCGCGCGTCAGCTTCAGGGTCAGATGCTTCGGACCGGAAGCGTCTGCGGTGATATAGGGCAGGTTGATGTCGGTCTGGGTTGCCGAGGACAGTTCGATCTTCGCTTTTTCCGCAGCTTCCTTCAACCGCTGCAAGGCAAGCTTGTCGTTGCGCAGGTCGATGCCCTGGTCCTTCTTGAACTCATCGGCAAAATATTCGACCAGACGCATGTCGAAGTCTTCACCGCCCAGGAAGGTGTCGCCGTTGGTCGACTTCACCTCGAACACACCATCGCCGATTTCGAGGATCGAGATATCGAAGGTGCCACCACCGAGATCGTACACGGCAATCGTGCCGGACGACTTCTTGTCGAGGCCATATGCCAGTGCTGCAGCTGTCGGCTCGTTGATGATGCGCAGCACCTCAAGGCCGGCAATCTTGCCGGCATCCTTGGTAGCCTGACGCTGGGCGTCGTTAAAGTAGGCGGGGACCGTGATGACGGCCTGTGTAACCGTGCTACCGAGATAGGCCTCAGCGGTTTCCTTCATCTTCTGCAGTGTGAAGGCCGAAATCTGCGAGGGAGAATACTGCTTGTCGTCTGCAGCCACCCAGGCGTCGCCATTGCCGCCATTGACGATCTTGTAGGGGACAAGATCCATATCCTTCTTCGTCAGCGGGTCGGAGAACCGGCGACCGATCAGGCGCTTGATTGCGAAAAAAGTCCGTTCAGGATTGGTCACCGCCTGCCGCTTGGCCGGCTGTCCGACCAGCCGCTCACCCTCATCGGTGAACGCAACGATCGAGGGGGTTGTACGCGCGCCCTCGGCATTCTCGATGACCTTGGGGGTCGTGCCTTCCATTACGGCCACGCATGAATTTGTGGTGCCGAGATCGATACCAATTACTTTAGCCATGTTCATATTCCTTTCCTGCAGGACCACCGGGCCCCGAAGCGGCCTGGCCTGGGCGAAGAATCAGTCAGCCTGTGTGGCTGCCGGAAAATCGCCCGATCCCCGTAACTTCCGGGTGTCGTTAGCTGCGCATTGCGGCTTTCCGATTGTCATATAGGCATGGGGACTCCTGCCCGCAAGTCGCGGCTGACAGAGGTTTTGGGATTTTGCTCGATGCTTCCCGCAGTGCTTGCTGAAGCGGCGAACCGGAGTCGCCGCTGCGCTCGCACTGTCCCCTTTCTGCAAAAGTTTGTTGCTATAGTCTCGTATTCGTGCCGTAAAACGGATAAAATGCTTGCTATTTGATTTCCGGACTGGAAACCCTACTGTCCGGTTCGACGCAAAGTTATTGGCAAGGTGACGTGTCCATGAGTTACGGGACGGTATCTCCGGGAAAATTTCTCGCTTTCGCAGCGCTATTTGCAGCAGCCACGGCAATGGCAACGCCGGCCGGCGCTCAATTTCAGCTGCCCGGTGCAAAGTTCCGCCAGCCGTCGGCTCAGCAACCTGCCCAACACGGCGGCGGCGCGCCGTCCAGCGGATCGTCATCGAGCCGTGTGGCAAACAGTCCCGCAAATCCAGGTAAGCCGGTTAAACTCAGGCCGCCGAGCGAAGACACGCTTGCCGACTTGCAATTGCGTCATAACGGGCGCCGCGGGATGCTGCTGTTCAAGAAGTCGCCAGGCGGGCTGGCTCTCACAACCATTGTCCTCGATGGCGACGTCATTTCGACGCCCGGAAAGACATGTCGTATCGAGGTTCCCGGTGGGCCGCACACAGTCCGATTCGACGGCTTCAGCAACGGATTACGCAAATATGCCGTCGACCTCGCGCAATGCCCGTTCTCGTTCACCGTGCTCGATGGCGCACTGATCGCGACATACAACAAGTCGTCGGTCAGCACGGCACTGGGCCGTGGCACGTGTACCTTCAAGGAAAAGGATTGCCGCGGCTATCTTGCCGGCGTCTGGGGGCCCTCGGGCCGCAGCTTCACCAAGAATACCTATCGCGGCATCGAGAAGGCGCGCGGCCGCTCGGAACGGGATGCACGCGCCAACTTCCGGGCACTGCTGCGCGCCAATCAGGGTGACAAGAAGGGAATCCGGGCCGTCGCCGCTGACCAGGCCGGGTTTTCCGCCCGGCGAGAGGAACGCTGCCGGGACTATCTTCGCGAACATATCCACGGATTTTGCGCCTCGCGGGTCACAGAAGCCAGAGCTATCGGCCTGGGCGCCAAGCTGAACGAGACCATCACCGCCAAGAACAAGGAAATTGCCGCCAAGCGCGCGGAGCGCGACGCCAAACGTCAGCGTCGCCGGTAGAGAAAGCAGCCGACCCCTCGCCGGAGGCCGGCCGCGTGAACCTGCAAGCTTCAATTTACCACGGTTCGTTACCTCACTTTATTGCCCTGACTTTACACTCATCGCTCAAAATCGTGAGCTGCGAGGCAATTCGGGCATCCTCCGTCCGGTGGCCCGCGAGCAAGACAGAGCGAGGGCCCCATGCCTTTCGATACGTTCGTTTGGGAAAAGATCAGCGGATTCAGGCTTGACGACCTGGCTTCCGCATTCCCTTTCTCTGCACGGCTGGCGCGCGAGCAGGGCTGGAGCAAAGCCTTCACGCTCAAGGCGATCGAAGAATACCGGCGCTTTATCTATCTGGCCTGCACTGCCGAACATATGGTGACGCCATCGGAAGAGGTCGACGCCGTCTGGCACCTGCATCTGACATACTCGCAATCGTACTGGAAGGACCTTTGCAGGGACACTCTGGAGCGCCCGCTTCATCACGGCCCCACACGCGGGGGCGCCGAGGAGAGAGAACGCTATCGCGAAGCCTACGGGCAAACCCCTGCGAGCTATGAGGCAGCCTTCGGAGTAACGCCACCTGCCGCATTCTGGCCAAAGCCGGCTGCGCGGTTTGCTCCAAGATCGTTGCGGCAGGTCGATTGCAGCACGCATTGGGTCATTCCCAAGAAGCCCTTCAAATCTGCGCTTGCAATCGTGCGACGCTATGGATTGCCTGCCTGCTTTCTCGCGGCTTCCACGGGAATGGCAATCGCCGCGGGCAAGGAAGCCGAGTTCTGGGGGATGAACGGGACACAGTGGCTGATCTTCGGGGCCATCGCGACCGTCATTGCCATAGCCGCTCTATCGAAAAAGAAAAAGGACAACAGCGGTTCCGGTTGCGGCACCGGATGTTCCAGCGATTCAGGATGCAGCGGCTGCGGCGACTGACACGCCGCGCCATTTCATCGCATTGCGGTCAGCCCTGTTGCGCCGGGGTGATCCAACCCGACACCGCGCCGGTCACGTCCGATACTATGGCCATGCGGCCAACGCCGGGAATATCGAAAGCCGGCTTCATCACGGTTCCGCCCTCGGCCTGCAACGCGGCGACGCGCTTGTCGACATCGTCGACGGCAATATAGGATAGCCAGTGCGGCGGCATGCCGGGAGGAACATCTTTCGGAATGGCCGTCATGCCGCCAATCGGAACAGGACTACCTTCGCGTATCACGAAATAGGTCCCGTCAGGCATGGCCATGTCTTCGTAGGTCCAGCCGAGCGTCTTTGCATAGAAGTCTTTTGCCTTCCCGAGTTCCGGAGTCATCAATTCGTTCCAGTAAAAATGTCCGTGGGTCCACATGGCTATCTCCTGCATCTGCGCGGATCGGAGGAGCCTAGCGGAACTATGCTGTCAGGATATGTCAGGAACCATGGGTCGCAGAATCTTCGCGCTGGCCTGCGCCATATCCTGTGCCATGCCCTGCGCCATGTCCCGCTTCCCAGCCGAGGATCGCCTGCTTGCGCGTCAGGCCCCAGTGGTAGCCGGTCAGGACGCCGCTGGCGCCAAGCACCCGGTGACAGGGCACGACGAAGGAAATCGGATTGCGCCCGACCGCCGCGCCGACGGCTCGCGCGGCCTTCGGCTTGCCGATATGGCCGGCAACCTCGCCATAGGTGGCAGCCCTGCCGAGCGGAATGCGCAACAGCGTTTCCCAGACGCGTATCTCGAAGTCTGTCCCGATCAGCACGACGCGTAGGGGCCGGTCGGCCCGCCATTCCGCCGGATCGAAGGCGCGCTGCACATAGCCCGCGGCGACCGCATCGTCACGGACAAAGGCCGCCCTGGGCCAACGGCGCATCATGTCCGCGAGGGCGCCATCGCGTCCACCCGACGCCTTGCCGGTATCGCCCGCCCTGCCCGGCGCTGACTTCTCATCGACCCAGCCGAGCCCCGCCAAACCGCGCGGGCTTGAGACGGCAATCGCTTCGCCGAACGGCGAGTCATGAAAGCCGTATGTCAGCGTCAATCCCTCACCACCCGTCTTGAACTCGCCCGGCGACATGGCCTCGTGGGTGACGAAAAGATCATGTAGGCGTCCGGGCCCCGAAAGACCGCTCTCCAGCGCTGCGTCGAGAACGGAAGCCGAATCGCGCAGTAGGCGTTTTGCATGATCTATCGTAACAGCCTGAAGGAATTGCTTCGGCGACAGTCCGGCCCAGCGACGGAACACGGCGGTGAACTGCGACGGAGACAGGCCGATATGGGCGGCAATCTCGTCGACTGGCGGCTGTTCGCGCCAGTTCTGCGAAACATATTCGATGGCTGCGCGAACTCGCTCGTAGTCGCTGTGCCGCCCGGCATCGCGGGCCAATTCTGCTGCTTGCTGTATCATGCACGGATTATGGGCGGGCGCTGACCGGAAAGCCACCCGGAAACGCTTGTCCTCCTCGCAGCTTTGAAACGCCGCGGCACTTCCCTAATGTGTTGCCAAAGAACTCCTATCGATGGTCCCGCCATGCACTCGCCGATACCGGCAGATTTCGACCCCGATGACGTCATTGAAATGCTGTGCAACGGCGAAGAGCCGCCCGAACAATGGCTGCCGCTGATCGAAGCCCTGGATTTTTCCGGTACTCCCGGCTTCACAAACACAAGTCTGCTGCAGCGCTTGCCTGCCTTGTACGACCTGAGCCTCGCAAATACATCTGTCAGTGATTTGCAGCCGCTGGAGAAACTGCCGAACCTGACAAGTCTCGAACTGGACAATGTCCGCGCGTCAGGCCTCGCCCCGGTATGGCGCCTCAGGAACCTGGTATCGCTTTCCCTCGATGGCGTAGCGATACCTGACGCAGCGCCGCTCGCCATCTTGCGCAAACTGACATTTCTCCACCTGCGGCGAACAGGAATAACGGATCTGGCGGCACTGGCTTCGTTGACAAAGTTATTGTCACTATCCCTGGATGGGACGGCGGTTGCATAGCTTGCGCCCTTGGCCGGGTTGA
>JAPOIA010000197.1 GCA_029979185.1 Alphaproteobacteria bacterium
ACTGCGGCACGAGCGCTACCGCAACGGAAATGTCGTGCTTTATGGACCCGCCCTCGTGCTTTTGCATGTCCGACATGTCTTCGCGCAGTTTCCAGAAACTGCGCCGCTGGTCCAGCGAAGCCGCAACGGTGGCATCCTCGATGACGCCCTGCTCTACCGCTTCCTCGAGCAGTTGCATCATGACGTCTTCGAGCCCGCTGTCCATTTGCGAGCCCAGTTCCATCAGTACGTACCAGTCGTGTTTCCCCGATAAAGGATCTCGCGCACCGGCAGCGTGGTTGAGTACAATCTCGATGCCGAAACGGGCCATCAGTTCGAAGGTCTTCACATCATTACCGGCGCACGATTGCGCAAGATTGAGCAGGGCGAGAGCATCTTGCGGCGACTTCAATCCGACAAATGCAGTCTGTACCGAGCGCGGCCGTGGATAGAGCTTGACGACGGCTGCCGTGATGATTCCCAGCGTACCCTCCGACCCCATGAACAGATGCTTGAGATCGTAGCCGGTGTTGTCCTTTTTCAGTTTCGACAGGTTCGATAGAATGCGACCATCGGCCAGCACCACTTCAAGTCCGGTCACGAGATCGCGCGCATTGCCATAGGCGAGGACTGCTGTGCCGCCGGCATTGGTCGCAAGATTGCCTCCGATGGTGCAGGACCCCTCGGAGGCCAGCGACAACGGGAAGAGGGCGCCCGCCGCTTCCGCAGCAGCCTGCACATCGGCCAGTGTCATGCCCGCTTCCACTGTCATGGTCATGGACGCCTTATCGCTTTCGCGCAACCGGTTCATTCGACCCAAGGAAATCACGACTTCGCCGCTGCGCCCCTCCTGTCCGGGGATCTGGCCACCAACAAGACCTGTATTGCCGCCCTGTGGAACGACACTTACGCCCGCCTCGTTGCAAGCCTTCAACAAGGCGGCGACCTCTTCAACTGAACCGGGACGGACAATGCAGCGCGCCGTGCCATGAAACAGGTCTCGCGGTTCGGCCAGATAAGAGGCCATATCCTGGCCGGTCAGAACATAGTGTTCGCCGGCAATAGCAGCAAACGTATCCAGCAACGGGTCTCGATCTAGCATTGTGGCAGTCATTGGGCGGGCGGGCCTTTCCTATCTCCGGTGCAGCAGGAGCCTGAAACTCAACAGCCTGCGCGACAGAACCGCTCTTCCTGCGCCGCACCTTGGCAAACGGACAAAATTGCGCGAACCTGTCGTCTCGGCAGGTACGTTGTGCTGTCGATCAAACAAGACAGACAATAGCCGGGAGGGCATGTCAATGAAATCCAGAAACACGATCGCATTCGGACGTTCGGCCAGACGCGCCGGACTGATTGCGGGAGCGCTTGCCCTGACGACGGGGCTGACGCTTTCGACCGCGGCCCAGTCGCTCGAGCTGATCTACGGCAGTTGGGTCAGCCCGCGTCACAGCGTCATGCGCAACGGCATGCCAGAGTTCTTCAAGGACGTGTCCAAGGCGACCAAGGGCGCCATCACCTGGCGGATGGTCGCCGGTGGGCAGCTGGCAGACGCAAAGGGAACCATTCCCGGTCTCAAGGGCGGCCTGTTCGATGGTGGTTTCGTGATCCCGCCGTTTGCTCCGAGCTATATTCCGGCAATCAACCTGATGTTTTCGACGCAGTTCTTCGGCGCCGACAGCGTGGCCGCCACCGGCGCAGTGCTTGAAACGCTGATGCTTCATTGCCCGCAATGCCGGGCCGAAGCGCAGAAGAACGGCATCGTGCTGCTCGGCGGCTTCGCGACAACGCCATTCTACCTGATGTGCCGGGACAAGGTGGCGACGCCGGCCGACATGAAAGGCAAGAAGATCCGAGCCGTCGGCGGCGCAATCGCCACCATTCGCATGGCGGGCGGCACGCCGGTCGCGATGTCGCCAGCCGCAGCCACTCAGGCGTTGCAGCGCGGCGCCGTCGATTGCGTTCTGGGGCCGACCTCGTGGCTGCGGTCCTACGGCTATCAGGATGTCGTCAAATATGTGAACCAGTATCCGCTCGGAATGACAGGCCCTGCCATGCATCTTGGCTTCAGCCGCAAGCGGTTTCTTTCGCTCACGCTGGATCAGCGCAAGGCCATGGTCGGTGCCGCCGCGCGCTCGTCGGCAATAGCCGCAATCAAGGGTTATATCCTGAACGACGAAACGATCGAGGCTGGCGCCAAGAAAAAGGGCGTAACCTTCATTCCGGCCAGCAATGCCTTCGACGCCATCATCGCAAAGCGCGAGAAGGAACAGCGCGAGAGTAATCTGAAAGCCTCCGCCCGTTTCAATATTCCCGAGCCCGGCAAGATGCTGGATGCGCTAGAGGCAGCGGGCAATAAATGGAAAGGCCTTTCCAAGGATATCGGCAGAGATGTCGACAAGCTTGCCGCTGCCTTGCAGCGGGAAATCTACGACAAGGTCGATCCGGAAAAACTCTAACAGGTTGTCATTGGGCGGGGATAATCCCCGCCCCTTTTTTTTTACCCAGTGTGGGAGGCATCCATGACGATGGTTGAAAGCAAGCCTGCATCCGCGCAGCAGACCGGACCGTCCGGTCCGCCGATGTTCCAGGCCTTTGCTCATGTGTCAGTACCTTGCCGCGACCTCGAACAGGGCAAGCTGTTCTACACAAAGGTCATGGGCGGCAAGCTGCGCGTCGATACGCCAACCTTTTGTGCGATCAATGTCTGCGGCACGGAAATCGGCATCGGCACAGAAGGATGCACTTTCGTCGGACCGGGGGCCGAGTATCCGCATTTCGCCTTCTATTGCGGGCCGAAGGAAATTCAGCAGATGAGGGACTGGCTGACCCGCTGCGGCATACCGACGTCCAACTTCTGGACCCGCAGCGGCATAGAGACGCTGATGTTCTTCCGGGATCCGTCCGGCAACATGATCGAACTGTTCTGCTCCGGCGGCGTGCCGGGATCGGCGGACCTTCCCAAAGGTCCGCCGCGCGGACACGGAACGGCGGTCGATATCGATGTACTGCGCTACGACTCATTCCAGGTCCCGGAGTAAGCCATCATCCAAGCAGCCTGCGGCGCGGTTTCTTCGCGGCCTGCTTGCGGAATATGCCGACCATCTCGACATGCGGCGAATACAGGAACTGGTCAACCGAAGTGACATTTTCCATCACGTAGCCACCGTCGATGAGGATGGCCGCATCGCGCGCGAAGGTCTGGGCGTTACAGGACACGCCGGCAACAACCGGCACGGTCGATTGCGCCAGCTGCCGCGCCTGTTCCAGAGCGCCCGCACGCGGCGGATCGAACACGATGCAATCGAACGGCTGCAATTCGGCCGCCATCAGGGGGCGTCGGAAGAGATCGCGGCTTTCCGTCGTGACGCCTTTCAGGCCGGAAGCGCCACCGGCCGCGCGGGCCAGCGCATGTAGCGCTGCCTCATCATTCTCCACCGCGTGAACCGGCGCAATGGCTGCCAGCCGCAGGGCGAACGTGCCCAAGCCCGCAAACAGGTCGGCAATTCTTTTCGCACCAGTCGCCGCATTCAGCACCAGCGCTGAAAGCGCTTCCTCGCCGGCGGCTGTCGCCTGCAGGAATGCTCCCGGCGGCGGTGCAAGCATCGCCGAACCGATCCGCAACACCGGCGTATCGCGCTCCAGAATGATGTCGCCGTGGTTGGCGATGCGGGCAAGTCCCAGATCTTCCGCAAGCCGTGACAGAGCAAGGCGCATCGGATCGGGCAGAGGGCCTGCCCCGCGCATATCCACATCGAGGCCCGTCTCAGTCGCGGTGATGACGATATCCAGCGGCTTGCCGAGCGCCGACATGGTGCGGGCAATGCGACGTCCTGCTTCCGCGGCATTGGCGAGATCGGGACACAAGACAGGGCAGGCTTCGATATCGACGATGTCGTGGCTGCGCGCACGCATGAAGCCCAGCGCGATCCTCACCCCGGCGGGGGAATCGTGGTTGATGCGGGCATGGAAGGTGATGCGGCGGCGGCCGTCCCCATGGGCGCGCAAGATATCCTGCACCGGCGCGGCGATCTTCTCGCGGGCCAGCGCATCGGCAACCAGGCTCTGCTTCCATCGGAAATAAGAGTCCGGCTGCAAAACCTGAATGGCGCAGCCGCCGCAGGTTCCGTAGTGCGGACAGACAGGCTCGATCCGTTCCCGCGACGGCTTCAGCACTTCTGTCACCGAAGCGCGATCGCCGCTGATATCGGCCAGCACGTCTTCACCCGGCAGCGCATGGGGAACGAAAACGCTCGCCCCGCGAAAACGGGCAATGCCTTCGCCACGCTGGCCGAGCCGCTCGATTGTGAGCCGCGCGCCGAAAGCGACAGTATCCGGCCTCTCGCGACCGGTGCGCGGTTGCTGCCTTCGCGCCATGATCACACCGCCTTGACGAAGGTTGGAGCACCGCGCATCGCGGTAATCAGGAACTCGCGGTTGCCGTCACCGCCTTCTATCGGCGATGGCATGAGCCCGGCGACGCGCCAGCCCGCCGCTTCGAGAAAGCTGCGTATATCGGCGCAGACGGCGTCATGCATAGCCGGATCGCGCACGACGCCTTTGGCGACATTATCGCGCCCGGCCTCGAACTGCGGCTTGATCAGCGCGACGATGGCCGCATCGTTTGCCAACAGCGGCAGGACGGACGGAAACACCAGTTTCAACGAAATGAAACTGACATCGAAAACCGCTAGTTGCGGCGGAGCGCGAAAACTTTCCGCCGTCAGGCTGCGCGCATCGCATTGCTCCATCGAGACGAGCCCCTCGCGTCCGGAGAGCCGCGGATCGAGCTGGCCCTGACCAACATCGACGCCGTAAACCCAGGCTGCGCCGCGCTCCAGCAGCACATGGGTAAAGCCGCCGCTGGAAGCCCCGATGTCAACGCATACCAGCCCTGCAGGATCGATGGAGAACGCATCCAGCGCCGCCGCCAGTTTCACGCCGCCGCGCGACACCCAGGGATAGGGCTTTTCGGCAGCGATATCGGCGTCCTCCTCGATGATTTCAGCCGGTTTGCGCAACACTTTCCCGTCCACGAGCACCAGCCCGGCTTCAATCGCCTCACGCGCCTTCGCCCGGCTCAGGAAGAAGCCGCGGTCGACCAGCACAATATCGGCGCGTTTACGTAACATGATGTGATTCTTTCTGCAGACCGATGTATATCGGGTTGACGCGCCCTTTGGGCAAACTAAATCAGCATAATTCCAGATCATTGCCCGCCGGAGGACCGCCATGCGCCGTTCAAGCCCATTTTTCGCAGCCCTGCTCGTACTGGCTTGCGCCGGTCCGGCGCCCGTGCTGGCTGGCGAAGGCGACCTGCGCTGGGACGCCGAGACGGACCGCAATTCCTTCACGCTGGTGCTGCGCCACAAGGACCCCAAGGCGCCGCTGCCCTTCGTTGCCGCCTGCGAGGACAACGGCGATCTCAAGCTGACCATCGGCGCGCCGCTCGACAAGGTGCAGAAGGCCGGCGAGCCGGTCACCATCAAGCTCGATGCCGGCGGCAAGAGCGCCAGCATTTCCGGCAAGGCGCAGTTCAACGAATTCACCAGGGCGATGGAACTGCGGCTGGAAACGAACGTAGAAAATCCTGTCTTCGATCTGCTGGAAACCGGCAAGCCGGTGCAGCTGACACGGCCGGCGACCGAGCCAATGACCTGGTCGGCCATCGACCCCGACAAGGTGAAACTGTGGGTCACCGACTGCCGGTTTC
>JAPOIA010000198.1 GCA_029979185.1 Alphaproteobacteria bacterium
GTGGACCTTTCTCAAGAAGCGGCTCAAGGAATTGAAACTGGACGGCCCAGGAGGGATCGTCCGGACCAGGGCCGATTGTTTGCGAATTTGTGCCGCGGGGCCGATCGCGGTCGTTTATCCGGAAGGGGTCTGGTATCACTCGGCGACCGAACCGGTATTGGAACGGATCATTCAGGAACACCTGATCGGCGGCGTTCCGGTGGAGGAATTTCGCCTCTATCCGCAAGCAAAAGCTCAAAGCTGACCAGACTCGCCAAGCGCCCTGCTTCGTGTCATCATCCCCGGATCAGAACAGACCCGGAGAGTTGCCATGACGATTGCGCGACTGATCGAAGGGCGGAGCGGCGAAATCGTCGCCTGCGATACCCAAACCAGCGTCAGAGACGCGGTGCGGATGCTGGCCGAACGACGAATTGGCGCGCTCCCGGTCTATTCCGGGGGCAAGGTGGCAGGAATCTTTTCCGAGCGTGACGTGGTCTACCAATTGGCCGAACAGGGCCCGGCCATGCTCGACAAGACGGTCGGCGACGTGATGACCTCTCCGCCGATTACCGTCTCGCCATCGACCGACATTCTGGAAGCACTAGGCTTGATGACCCGGCGCCGCATCCGCCACCTTCCCGTCATGGAGGGAGAGGCGATAAAAGGCTTCGTTTCGATCGGCGACCTGGTCAAATACCGAATCGACCGCGTTGTAGCCGATGCCGAAGCCATGCGGGCCTATATCCAGAGCGCGTGATTCCTTGCCGCTGGGACAGTGAAGCCCTACATCGGCAGGATGGATGCACCGACGATGATATTCAGCCCTTCGGCGGCCGCGCGCGTAGCGGCCATCGCCGCGAAACAAGGCAAGCCGGCAATTCTCCGCCTTTCGGTGGAAGGCGGCGGCTGTTCGGGCTTCCAATACAAGTTCGGGTTGGCCGAAGCGGCCGAAGCGGACGACTTGGTGGTCGAACGCGACGGGGTGACGCTGGTCGTCGACCCGGTCAGCCTCGAGCTCGTCGCGGGCAGCATGGTCGATTATGTCGAATCGCTGGGCGGGGCAGCCTTCAAGGTCGAAAATCCCAACGCCAGCGCCGGCTGCGGCTGTGGTTCAAGCTTTGCCGTCTGATGAAAATAGCCACGTTCAACATCAACGGGATCAAGGCGCGCTTGCCGCGCCTGCTCGAATGGCTCGAAGAAACCCGTCCGGCGGTCGCCTGCCTGCAGGAAATCAAAAGCCAGGACGAAGGATTTCCCGCCGAGGAATTTCACAAACTGGGATACCACGCGATCTGGCATGGCCAAAAAAGCTTCAACGGCGTCGCGATCCTGGCGGATGGTACCAAACCGGTCGAGATTCAGCGCGGGCTGGCAGGTGAGCCGGACGATGATCATGCGCGCTATCTGGAGGCTGAAGTGTTCGGCACCCGGATCGCCTCCATCTACCTGCCCAACGGCAACCCGCAGCCGGGACCCAAGTTTGACTACAAGCTGCGCTGGATGGAACGGCTGCGCCGCCGCATGGCCGAGATCAAGGCCGAGGAGATTCCCGCGATCGTTCTGGGTGACTTCAACGTCATTCCCACCGATCGCGACGTCTGGTCACCCAAGGCGATGGCCGATGACGCCCTGATGCAGCCCGAATCGCGCGATGCCTATTTCCGCTTGCTGGGCGATGGCTGGACCGATGCGCTGGCGACGCACAATCCGGAAGGTGGCATCTGGACCTATTGGGATTACCAGGCCGGGGCCTGGCAGCGCGACCATGGCTTCCGGATCGACCATGCTCTGCTCTCGCCAGAACTCGCCGACCGGCTTGTGGCGTGCGGTGTCGACAAGGCCCACCGCGGCCGCGAAAAGGCAAGCGACCACGCGCCGGTCTGGGTCGAACTGCGGCCTGAAGGCTGATCGCGCAATAAAAAGGCGGGAGTTACCCCGCCTTTCTATTGCGATTGGCGATCCTACCTCAGCGATAGAATACGTGGTTATCGATGCGCCCCAGACGGCGCAGGCGCCATTCCGGACTGACGTAGGCCGCGTGGAAGAACAGGGCTCCCTCTACCGGGCTGCTCCAGCTGTTTTCGTGCGCGATCTGCGCAATCGCCACGGCTTCCTTCCATGCCTTCGATTCCGTCGGAACGGCGGGCATCGCGCGGCCACGAACAAACGAGAACTGCGCCGGCTGGTAAACGACGCCGCAATAGGAACTGGGAAAGCGGCCGGACTTAGAGCGCGCAACAATCACCCGGCCAACGGCAAGCCGCCCGGCAAGAGATTCGCTTTTTGCTTCGAAGTAGATCGCACCGGCCAGACAGCGCAGCTCGCTGGAAAGTTCTGCGGGTTGGGTCTGGGCCGCAACAAGTTCGGCAAGGGTGTCCGGAGTGTCATTGGCCGACACCGGGGTCGCTTCAACCGCCTGCGGCTCCTTGCCGGGCGTCGCAGCGGGAAGCGGGGTGGCGACTGCTTGCGCATTGATCTGGGGAACTGGTTCCTGGATGGCCGGCGCAGAAAACCTGTTCTGTGCGGCCGCGCCCGAACCACCGGCGCTAACAACAATGGTAAAGATTGAGGCGGCAACCGCCAGGGCGGACGCCTTTTGAAGCTTGGGACTCACTACAACTGCTTTTTGGGCGGTGGACGCGCCTGTCGCAGGATGGTCGGGAACGATCAGCCAGGATGCCCTGTTTCACCTGTTCCAAACCGGATTCCTGCCGGCTGCCCCCCGTCTGCGTGCTTGCGTGTCGAACCGAAATGCCCGTTCACACCGCCTGCGCATCAAAGAGTGGGGTGCCTCTGTTTGTGCAGCGCAACAAAGTCAATGCACACCGCCGGGCGACGGGATGAACCGTTCACCATCCGCGATATCCAGTTCAACTATCCACAGATCGGGGTCTTTGGCTGTACGGGCCGCCAAGTAATCAGAAAAGCCTGTTGGATTATCAGTATCTTGCTGCCTGGAGCAGACCCAGATTCGTCCTTTTTCGAGATCCGGCATCTGCTCAAACAGGCGGGCGTTTGCGCCTCTTTCGGTCAGGACAACCAGAATTGCCCCCCCATCACGTTCACCTTTGTGCAGGATTGCGGCAAATCCGCCGGCAGCTTCTACGCCGCGGATCATGCCCGCCACTTCAAGGTAAGCGGGCAGGCGCGCGGTCAGGCCGCGTCCTTCTCGATCGAATTGGACAACAGGCCGTAAAGGGCTTCGGCGCTCGGCGCATCGCCCAGGGCGCGGTGCATCGCCTCGTCCCGCATCAGGCGACTGATGGCGGCCAGGGCATGAAGATGTGCGGCGCCCGCGGTTTCGGGTGACAGGAGACCGAATACCATGCTGACCGGCATGCCATCGGCGGCATCGAAAGCAACCGGACTGGTCAGCCGCAGAAAAGCCCCGACCGGCCGATTCAGGTCGGGAATTCGGGCATGGGGAATGGCAACCCCGCGGCCGAAGCCAGTCGATCCAAGCTTTTCGCGCTCTTCGATCCGCTCAAGCACCAGGCTGGGGTCAAGGCTGTAGACCGCACCGAATCGCTCTGCCAGCCGCTGCAGGATTGCCTGCTTGCTATCGGCATCAACCGTTGTGACGGCATCCGGCAAAAGGGTGAAAAGTGCAGTCATCGCAGACGTAAATCCAAATTGCAGGACCGGGCTGGATCCAGCCCGGTCAGCGGTTGACCCCGCTTCAAGCCCCCTCGCCTGTCCGATTATCGCGGGCCTTTACCCCGTGACTCACCTAGGTTCAACCCACCCGATCGAACCGTCCCCACGCCGGTAAACCATATTGTGTCGTCCGGTTCCGGCATTCTTGAACAATAATGCATTGGTATTGCGCAAATCGAGCATCATGACCGCGTCAGAGACCGTCGCTTCCGGAACGTCAACGCGGGTTTCCGCAATCACCACAGGGGCGTCCACGGTCACTTCTTCGGCATGATCGTCCGGCTCGACGAAAACTGTATAGGCCGCTTCCTCGGCCCGCATTGCATGAGCGCTCTCTTCGTGGCGGTCCTTGATCCGGCGCTTGTAGCGGCGCATCTGCTTGTCGATCTTTTCCGCAGCCTGATCCAGGGCAACGTGCGCATCGTGAGCCAGCCCCGCCCCCTTCAGCACCATGCCCTGCATGACGTGCGTGACAATGTCGCAGCGGAAAGCGGCAGCGGGGGCGCGGTTGAACGTAACCGTGCTTGAAAGCGCCCGCGGGAAGTACTTTTCGACAATCGCGGTCAACCGGTCCTGCGCATGCGCCTGAAGCGCTTCGCCGGTTTCGATCTGGTGGCCCGATACGCGAATGTCCATCGTTGCTTCTCCTTCACAAAAGCCCGGAACGATGTCAGTCACGCCATAGCGGAGACTGCATTGTTTCAAGAAATGCGGCATGTGCCGCGCGTTCAGCCTCGCTGGGCCCGTGCGGCCTAGCGGGACGGAATATCCGCTCGCGCCGAGTAACCGCGAGCGTCGTGATTTCTATCGTCTGCGTTTCCGCAGCCAAAGACAGGCCAATCTGCCGGCCTCCGGTCAGTTCGACATAGACCTGGGCCAGAAGTTCGGCGTCAAGCAAGGCGCCGTGTTTCGTGCGGTGGCTGCGATCAATGCCATAGCGGGTGCAGAGCGCATCGAGCGAGTTTTTAGCCCCGGGATGGCGCATGCGGGCCATTGCAACCGTATCGATCATGCGCTCCCGGCCCAACGGGGGCAGGCCGCATATTTCCAGCTCTGCATTGACGAAACCGAAATCGAAGCCGGCATTGTGGGCAACGAGCATCGTTTCTTCGCCAATGAATTCGAGGAATTCGGCCGCCTTCTCGTGAAAACGGGGCTTGTCGGCCAAAAATGCGGCGGAAATTCCATGAACCCGCTCTGCCTCGGCGGGCATGTCACGATCGGGATTGAAATAGCAGTGGAACGTTACCCCGGTGGGTACCCGATTGACCATTTCAATGCAGCCAATTTCGACCAGCCGGTCACCGTTCCGTGGGTCCAGTCCGGTGGTTTCGGTGTCGAATATGATCTCGCGCATTGCCTACTCGATATCTGCCCCTTTGCGGGCGGTTACAAGTGGGATTCACACCTATTTTTCAGTCGTGATCGAGTGAACCAATTGCTGCACGGCGTGTCGGGTTTCGGCCAGGCTCACCCCGGTATCGATTACATGGTCAGCCAGTTTGCGCTTCTCGGCATCAGGAACCTGAAGTTTGAGGATCTGCTCGAACTTCTCTGTGGTCATCCCTGGTCGGGCCAGCACACGTTGGCGCTGCACTTCAGCGGGAGCAGAGACAACCGCAACGGCATCAAGGCCGTGCTGGCCGGTTTTTTCATACAGAAGAGGGATGTCAAAGACGATCAGGGGCGCAGCGGCGTTGTCGGCCAGGAAAGCCCGCCGCATTTCCGCAACCTCGGGATGAACGATGCTTTCGAGCAACTTCAGCGCCTCGGGATTACCGAATACCGCTGCGGCCGTGACCTTCTCGGCGAACGGCGGCGCCAGCGGCGGGGCCGAACCGATCTCGCCGACGGTGTTGCCCAGTGGGGGGACGTTGGCCAGCATGTCGACGATCGCCGCGCCCTGCGAATAACCGCCGAGCACGATCTGGGCGTTCTGGCATCGGCTGAGCACCGCCACGATCCGGGCGGCGGCGTCGTTGGCGCCCTCGGCGGTGGTGAGGAAGTCGAAGCTCGCCGGATAGTTCACCGCATAGGTCTCGACGGTCTT
>JAPOIA010000199.1 GCA_029979185.1 Alphaproteobacteria bacterium
CGGTTGCGAGATCGAATTCGAGGTTCGATGCGCCACGGGCGACCTCGGCAATGGCTGCAAGAGCGCTTTCCGGCAGTGGCGCCCGGCCAAGGTTGGTGTGCAACACCGTGCCTGTCAGGTTGAATACCCGCCGCAATTGCGGTGCAGCGATACGCTCGATGGCCGCAGCCGCCTGCGCAACAATCTGCGCTTCCACCACGGCCTCGATCGCAGTTTCACCGGCAGTCTCGCGCCAGCGGGTGCGGATTCGGTCCAGCGTCGAGCTGAAGGCATCGGCAGCGAGTTCGCGCCCGTAGCTTTCCACAAGCGCTACCCCGCCGGACGATCGCAACAGCGCATCGACGGACGGTAGAGGGCTTCGGGGCGGATCCTGGGGGCTCTTGGCGGTACTCATAACGCTGTTTAGCATAGCCACGCAAATAAAACAGGCTATACCCACACCAGGACGTTTCACACTTCCATTCCGTCCGGTACGGGGCGATAGTGGCCGCCAGCCCAGATTCCTTATCCAGCGTTATATGTCTTCTTCAACAGAACGATCCCCCTTCTTCCAGGTCTTCCGGCATCGCAACTACGCGCTGTTCATGATCGGGCTCGGCCCCCATGCCATCTCAACCTGGATGCACCGGGTGGCCGTCGGCTGGCTAGCATGGGAGCTGACCCATTCGACGGCCTGGCTGGGCATCATTGCCGCCGCGGATCTTGCGCCGCTACTGATCCTGTCGCCGATCGCCGGAGCCGTGGTCGACAGGATGGTCCCCCTGCACGTATTGCGGCTGACTCAATGGGCGCAATTCGTGATGGCGGCGCTGCTCGCGGGGCTGATGTTCGCAGGGCTGGTGAACATCTGGATATTGTTCGTCATCATGCTGGTTCTGGGCTGCGTGCATGCATTCGGCGCAGCCTCTCGCCATGCGACGGTTCCCTACACTGTCCCGAGGCCGCTCGTTGCCACCGCTGTTTCGCTGGACTCGGCGCTGTTTCAGGCCAGCCGCTTCATTGGTCCGGCCATCGCCGCGATTGGGTTGCAGTTCTACGGGGTGCTGAGCCTGCTGGTCGCCCACACGATAGGCACCTTCGTCTTTTCGCTGTTCATGCATCTGATGGACGTACCGGCTCCCGAACAGCGTGCCGGCCGCAGCAGCATGCTGGCCAATATCAAGGAAGGTATCCGTTACGTGCAGGACTTCCGGGCCATGGGCCTGCTGTTTCTCCTGTGCGGGTTTGGTGCGGTATTCCTTCGACCCGTGCAGGAAATGCTGCCCGGATTTGCAGGGGCAGTCTACAGCGCCGGTCCGACCGGCCTGGCCTGGCTAACCTCGGCCATGGGCGTCGGAGCTATGGTCAGCGCTACATGGATCGGGGTACGCGGGCGTATCCAGGGGCTGACGAATATCTGCTATGCCGGATCGGCGCTGCTGGCAGTAGCGACTATTGGATTTGTCGTAACAAACAACCTCTACATTGGCGTCGTGTTCGCGATTCTTTCTGGCTTTGCGCTGAATACTGTCACAACCGGCATTCAGGCTCTGGTGCAATCGGCAGTGGATGATTCCATGCGCGGGCGGGTTATGTCGCTGTTCACCGTTATTTTCCGCGGTACACCGGCCATTGGCGGGTTCGCGTTGGGCGTGCTGGCTGAATTCATCGGACTGCGCTGGACTTTCGCCATCGCCGCACTGATCTGCTTTGCAGCGCTCGTGTGGCTGCTCCCTCAGCGCAGATCGATCCGCGATTCAATCGAACAGGAGCGGCGCGAGCATGCGCACGGCGCGCACTGAATTCGCGCCTCAGAAATGGCCCTCAAAACCCTGACCGTTCGACCCGAAGCCCCACTGGCTGCGCCAGGTGTCTTTCGGCCAGCGTTTCGGACGTAAGGGGACTTCCTCATGCCAGGGGCGCGGGTCCCAATAGCCCAGCGCTTCGTCGCGCATCTGGTCCATTTCACAGAACATCTCGACGCGCACATTGTCACCACTGCGATGATAGGCGGCGATGTTATGGCCAACGATATGACGCAAGGGACCCCAGACCAGCGGAATGCGGTTGCGCGTAAGCACTTCGCAGGACCGTTGCAACGCCGCCCAGTCCTTAACCTCAAAGGCAATATGATGCAGCATTGGTGCATCGCTGCGAACGAAGTTGACCGTATGGTGATCCATGCCGCAGCGCATGAACGAGAAGTGATCGCCGACCCAATCCGACACCCTGAAGCCGAGTACATCGCTATAGAAGTCCGTCAGTTTCTGTACATCCTCGACGCGGTAAGCCACATGACCGAATTTCAGCGGGCTTATACCTGCATCCGATGAATCGAAATCGTGAAACTCGTATTCGGCGAAAACTTCAACGAGCGTCCCTTTTGGATCTATGAAGGATAGGGCATCGCGCACGCCCGGAGAAATATCCTGCCGGCGTTCGGTAGCGACGCCGTGGCCCTGCAGGTTTGCCGCAAGCTCGCCAAGATCGCTGCCGGGGGCAACCTGGAAGGACAGGCGCTTGAGACTGGACTCCGCGCCGCGTTCGAGTGCGATAGCCTCCTGCCCCAACCGCGTGGCGAAAAGGGCTGTATCCTTGGTTCTGTCCACAATTTAAAGGCCAAACCCACCCCGCCAATACTCCACCTGACGCTCCAGATCAGGGGTGGCGAAAGTGGCGTGACCGAGACGTCTGACCTGAATCATTCGGATGTTTCCCTTGGATTTTCCGGACTCCGTTCTCGATTCATATGCCCGTGGTGACAGGAAAGCAATTTGCCCGTTGCATGTACCGTCCGGCTCGCGTTCAATAGCGGCAACAGATTCACCTGGGAGTATAAGATGACAAGACAATCCAGATTTACCGCCACGGCTGCCGACCTTGCCATGCCTGGACAATGCTTGGGTCCGTGCTGTAACGGGCTGCGCGCCGATGCATTGCGCCCGCGCACCGATTTCTCGGGACTTTTCGCAGCCGGCGCCGGCGCCAGCGATGCAAAAGCTCCTTCGCTCGGCAGCGGCCGGGTTATTGATGTCCACCACCATTACTTCTCGCCGGAATTCAAGGAATCGGCAGCCAAGGGCGGCATGATGTTCCCGGCCGTCCGCGACTGGTCGCCGGAGCGGATGATGGAGGAGATGGACAAGTACAAGGTCGACAAGACCATCCTGTCGCTCGCATCAGTGCCGGTTCACTGGTTCTCCACACCGAAGGAAGAGATGCGCCCGCTGCTGCGCGCCATCAACGAATATGGCGCAGGGTTGCGCGACGCAAATCCGAACCGGCATGGGTTCTTCTCGTTCATTACAGTCAACGACATCGAGGGCAGTCTCGCCGAAATCGAGCATGCCTATTCCAAACTCAACGCTGACGGCATTGAGATCGCAACCAGCTTCGGTGACAAATGGCCGGGCGATCCGGAATTTGCGCCCGTCTTCGAGGAGCTGAACCGGCGCAACTCCATTGTCTATCTGCATCCGCTTGCGCCCTGCGCCTGCCTGAACATTGTCAACGGCGTCGGCGATTCCTGGGCGGAGTATCCGCACGATACGACGCGCGCGATCCTGAGCCTGCTGGTGCACGGTGCTTTCGCGAAATATCCGAACATCCGGTTCATCTTCTCGCACGGAGGCGGCACCATACCGATCCTCGCGGCTCGCGCTGAGGCATTGTCGAAGTTCGCACCGAACCGCAAGGACTTCGCGCCGCAGGGTTCGATCCTGCCCGTTTTGCAGCGGCAATATTACGAGACCGCCAATGCAACGTCCGCCCCGATGGTCGCAGCTCTCAAAGCCTTCATTCCAATGACCCAGCTGATGTTCGGCACCGACTATCCCTATGTCTCCACGGAAGCCAACCTGAAGGGATTGCGCGCGGCAGACTTCACGGCGGAAGAGCTGAAGATGATCGAGCACGGCAATGCCGAGAAGCTGATACCGGCTCTTGTAGGATAGAACCCGCACAGGCTAGAGACAGCAGTTGGATGAACCCGGGATGCGACGGAACCTGCAGGCTCCCAATCCATCCCGGGCTTCGTCGGTTCCCGGATGATTGCCTGTAGCCGATCCGGTCGCAATCACCAGGCAGCAGGTTCATAGCGCTCGCTTTTGCTCACCGTCAGGTCTTCGCGAGTTTCGCGCTACCGATATAAACGCCGAAACTCTCACACCAAATCGTGACAGTGTGAAACTTCTCCGGGTCGATCGTCATCGGAAGCGGATAGTTCTGCGCCCCCTTGAAAGAACGCAAAGGGGCAAATTTGACCCTTGCTTTATCGGCGAGAAAGTCCTTCTCCTCGCCCGTGGCGCGGGTGTTGAAATAGATCCAGTAGTTCGGTCCGGGCCCGGCCACGAAGTCCGGTTCCAGCCGCAACACCCATCCCTGCTTCGTCCGCAGCAGTGCACCGGTCCCGTTGGCCCAGTGAATGAAATCGCGGCCAGGCGCTTTCTGATCGAATTCGAAAGAAATTTTCTGCCTGCCGGCTTCCGGTCCAGCGAGAATTGCGGCAGCTGGCGGTGGTTCGTTCAGCACAGGCGGTGGAAAGATAAACGGAAACGCAATCAGCATCGCGCCGGCGCCGGCAATCAAACCACCCGCGGAACCGAACCAGAATGCAAATGTTGTGAATCCCAACCGCCGGAACAAAGCCAGCATGAGCGCCTCCCGATCAATTTATTCGAACCACTGCAAGACCAGCCCAGCAAATCTCCAGCGCGAGTGGCGAAGTGAACGAAAAATCCGCCAAAGCAGACTGCCCGCGGAGCGGACGTCCCCCTGGCGCGATCTTCACCCGCAACTTATCCTGAATTCTTGGACTTTTCGATTTCCGCCGCGCAGGAAATATAATAATTGCGTGTCGGCGAATTATACGTCTCGTCCGCCATCCTTCGCAAAAGCGCCGCACGCTTCTGCAGGATATTCGCCTTGTCGTGGCCAAGCGCCAGCAGCAGATCGCTCAATTCCAGCGCCCATTGGCTTTCACCTGCCGCCAAAGCTTCGTCGAATGATGCAGCTAACCGTTCAGACCCACCGGCCAACGCCGCCAACCTTTGCGCACGATCGGACGGATCGAGCGGATGCAGGCTGGCAGGATTGCCATCGAACCAGCCTAGCGTTCCGGAATAATATCCTCTCACGGCATGCGGCACGGCGCCGTAGAATTCCTGCAGCCAGGGCTTGTCGCGCAGGTTTTCGGGCAGACGAACTTCAACCGCAAGTTCATCCGGGGTGAGGCCATGGTTCATGCCCTCAATCGTCTTTTCAATCACGAAACGAATGGCATCGCGATAGTCGGTCAACCGTTCACGGATCGCTTCCGCTCCCTGCACAATACTCGTGTGGCCGGTAACGAGAACCTCGGCGTCAAACGACAGCATGAGATCGACAGTCTGTTCCCATGCGTCGTAGTCGCGGTAACGGGTACCGCGAATGGCATACAGGTTGGGGAAGGAATGATAAAAATTGTCGGCGCAGAACAGAACCTTGCGGTCGGGGAGCCAAACGACCATCTGGTCCGGCGTCTCGCCAGGCGCAGCATGCATGGATAGCTTCACGCCGCAGCATTCATAGTCGGAAGATGGCCCATCGAAAGTTCTCGTTGGCGCCATATAGCCCGCGCCAAGCCCTTCCATCGGCCTGTCGCCGGGGCCAACGCCGATATTGACCCGTTCTTCCGGGTATTTGAGCCCTATGCCGAACTG
>JAPOIA010000019.1:0-8409 GCA_029979185.1 Alphaproteobacteria bacterium
AGTCTGACAAGCCGCAAAGCCGGTTTGCGCAAGCCCGTTCGGTTATCGCCGAACGAACATGCCCAGGGCAAAATTTTTCCGCAAAAAAATATTCGACGAAGCCGAAATTTCTTACGGAAAAGCTGGTCTCGAAACAAAAATCGCGCAACTCGCGTCACAAATGCGCAAATTGATTCGCGACTCTACAGTCCCAATTTATCTTTCAGGAGGGTGTTGACGGCCTGCGGATTGGCCTTGCCGCCGGTCTGCCTCATCACTTGTCCGACGAACCAGCCAATCAGGTTTGGCTTGTCCTTGACCTGTTCAACCTTGTCGGGATTGGCAGCGATGATGGCGTCAATCGCAGCTTCGATAGCGCCCGTATCTGTCACCTGTTTCATGCCGCGCTCTTCGACGATAGCTGCGGGATCGCCGCCATCGGTCCATACGATCTCGAACAGGTCCTTCGCGATCTTGCCCGAGATGGTGCCGTCTCCGATAAGATCGACGATCGCCCCGAGCTGCGCTGCCGACATGGGCGAAGTAGTGACCGACAGTCCTTCCTTGTTCAACCGGCCAAACAATTCGTTGATCACCCAGTTGGCGGCCATCTTCGCATCGCGCCCCTTGGCGACGGCCTCGAAGTAATCCGCGGAATCACGCTCGGCGACAAGCACGCCTGCATCATAGGGCGTCAGGCCGTATGCCTCGACGAAGCGCGTACGCTTCTCGTCCGGCAATTCGGGCAGCGTCGCGGCGATGCGGTCGACATAGGCCTGGTCGAATTCCAGCGGCAGCAAATCGGGGTCCGGGAAGTAACGATAGTCATGCGCTTCTTCCTTAGAACGCATGGAACGCGTCTCGCCCTTGACCGGATCGAACAACCGGGTCTCCTGCTCGACTGTTCCGCCATCCTCGATGAGCGCAATCTGGCGGCGCGCTTCGGTCTCGACAGCCTGTCCGATGAAGCGGATGGAGTTGACGTTCTTGATCTCGCAGCGCGTGCCCAGTTCGGCGCCGGGCTTGCGAACGGAGACATTGACGTCCGCCCGCAGGTTGCCTTTCTCCATGTCGCCGTCGCAGGTTCCCAGATAGCGCAAGATGGTCCGCAACTTGGTCACATAGGCGCGCGCTTCCTCGGCCGAACGGATATCGGGCCGCGAAACGATTTCCATCAGCGCGACGCCGGAACGGTTCAGATCGACATAGCTCTTGTCTGGCGCCTGGTCGTGAATGGACTTGCCCGCATCCTGCTCCAGATGCAGACGCTCGATACCGACGCGGATCTGTTCCTCCGGCGTCACATCAACGATAACTTCGCCTTCGCCGACGATCGGATGCTTGAACTGGCTGATCTGGTAGCCCTGCGGAAGGTCCGGATAGAAATAGTTCTTCCGGTCGAACACGGAACGGTTGTTGATCTGCGCCTTCAGGCCAAGGCCTGTACGGATAGCCTGCTTGACGCATTCCTCATTGATGACCGGCAGCATGCCCGGCATGGCCGCATCGACAAGCGAGACATGGGAGTTTTCCTCGCCGCCGAATTCCGTCGAGGCGCCGGAGAACAACTTGGAACGGGAATTGACCTGCGCGTGGATTTCCAGCCCAACGATCACTTCCCAATCGCCGGTCGCACCCTTCAACAGCTTGGACTTCGGCGCCTTGCCGCCCTTCACCGCAACGTTCATCTGCGAATTCCCATTTTCATAAACTGCCAGCGGCGGCGCAGGACTTTCAGCACGCCGCGCCGGGCCGCCATCCGCGCCCTTGTAGCATCGCCGCCGCGGCCTGCAAACCGCCGCGCAACCGGTGCCTCGAAAGCGGGATAGCCCAAACCGGTTCACCCAAGCCGGCTCCCCCGGAATCACTGCTCCGGCTCCAGCTTCAGACCGCGATCATCCCAAAGCGTGCCTTTAACCGCGATAGACCAGTTCGTGAACGCTGAACAGGACATCCCTGTCCGTCCAGACTTTGGAGCGCTCCCAACCGGCCTTTTGCGCCAGCGACTGGAATTCCTCAACACCGTATTTGTGCGAATTCTCGGTATGGATGCTCTCGCCTGACTGGAAGGAAAACGCTTCGCCGCGAACATGCACCGTCTGGCTGTGCCTGCTTACGAGATGCATTTCGACACGGCCCTTGTCATCGTTCCACCGCGCCTCATGGTCGAAGGCGCCGACGTCGAAGTCGGCTCCCAGTTCCCGGTTTATCCGCGAAAGAATGTTCTTGTTGAAGGCCGCGGTGACCCCTTTCGCATCGTCATAGGCTGGCAGCAACCGTGAAAGGTCCTTTTTCAGATCAACGCCGACAACGAAACGCGCACCGCTGCCGAGCACCTGCCCGAAATGGCGCAACAGCTTGACGGCCTCTTCGCGGGTAAGGTTGCCGATGGTGGAACCGGGAAAGAAACCGAGTATTGCGCTGGCGTCTTCACGCCCCGGCAGTTGCATCGGCTCGGCAAAGTCGGCGACCAGCGTTTCGATGCGCGAGCCGGGAAAGCGCTTGCCGATGCGCGCGCTCGCATCGTCCAGCGCCGACTGCGACACGTCGATGGCGACATAGACGCCAAGTTTGTCCAGGGCCGCCAGCAGTATCTCCGTCTTGACGCTCGAGCCCGAACCGAACTCGACCAGCATTGCACCTGCCGGTGTGTCCGCGACAATCTCCGGCGAACACTGTTCCAGGATCGCTGCTTCCGTGCGTGTCGGATAATATTCGTCGAGCACAGTGATGTCCTCGAACAGGTCGCTTCCCCGCGCATCGTAGAGAAACCGGCAGGGCAACTCCTTTTGCTCGCGCGACAGCCCTTCCGAAACCGCCCGCGCAAAATCGTCGAGTTCAATCCCGCGGTCGGCTACATGCATATCTTCCATATCAAATCCGCTAATTGCCATCGTCGGCCAGCCGCAGTCCCGTGAACTGCCAGCGTTGATGGGGATAAAAGAAGTTGCGATAGGTAATGCGGCTGTGCCCGCGGGCCGTCGCGCAGGAACCGCCGCGCAAGACATGCTGGTTCACCATGAATTTGCCGTTGTATTCACCAACAGCACCGGGCGCAGCGCGGAAACCGGGATACGGCAAATACGCGCTGGACGTCCATTCCCAGACATCGCCGAGCATCTGGCGCAGCCGGCCCTTTCCGGCGGTGGACAACGGTAGCGGCCTGTACGCCTCCATGGCAACATCATTGGGGGCATCGCCATCCATCGCCTGTGCGGCGGCGACTTCCCACTCGAACTCGCTCGGTAACCGCTTGCCCGCCCAGCGTGCAAAGGCATCTGCTTCGTAATAACTGACATGGGTTACAGGAGCAGCCGGATCGGGCTCGACGAGGCCTTGCAGGCTCATCTGCATCCAGCGCCCTTCCCGCTCTTCATAATACAGAGGCGCGCGCCACTCTTCCTTGCGAACGATTGCCCAGCCATCCGACAGCCACAGGGAAGCGGTGTCGTAGCCTCCATCGTTCATGAACTCCAGCCATTCTCCATTGGTAACCGGGCGCGATGCGAGCCTGAACGGACGCACGAGAACATCGTGTCGTGGAAGTTCGTTGTCGAAACAGAAAACAGCGCCATCGGCTCCCGCCTTTTCGATCCCGCCGTTGAAGGCAATCCACTCGACCGGTTGCGCCTTGCCAGGTAGCGGCAGCGCGGCATCACTGTAGGCGGGGCGCAACGGATTTTGCGCGAACAACGCGAGAATGTCGGTCAGCAGCAATTCCTGATGCTGTTCTTCATGGTTGATCCCCAGTTCGATCAGCGAGGCAACCGGCTCCTGCGCAAAGGCGCCGCTGTCTGCCAGCCTGGCCAGCGCGTAATCGACATGGGCCCTGTAGGCCATCACGGAGTCCAGCGGCGGACGGGTCAGCAACCCGCGAAACGGGCGCGGATGCCGCGGCCCCTCCGCCTCGTAATAGGAGTTGAAGCAATAGTGAAAGCTGTCGTCGAAAACGCGATAGCCCGGTAAATGGCGCACCAGCACGAAAGTCTCGAAAAACCAGGAGGTATGCGCCAGGTGCCATTTGGTCGGGCTGGCATCGTCCATCGCCTGCACTGTCTGGTCTTCGGCGCTCAGCGGAGAGGCCAGCTTGTGCGACTGCGCCCGCATTGCAAAGAGGCGCTCGCGCAAGCGCATGCCGGCGCGCGCCGCTCTGCCGCGTGCATCACCCTTATCCTTGATCTGTGCATTTGCCTGCGTGGCATCCAATGTCATGTCTGCTCCGGCCTTTTGACTCACCAGTTATGCTGGCCTGTATGTTTCACGGAATGTCTTGGCCGCTTCCGGTTCCCGAGCCTGGCATAACACACCAATGCTCTACCTTCAGCAACGGTTGCGCAGGAAGCTGCCGGAGTCTTCCACATCGCTATATATAATGACCGCTGCGCAAACGGGTTCCATCAGCCAATCGACCTGATCGGGTCGCGCGCTATTCAGTCACCCATATTGGGCAGACGCTCGACAATGTCCATATCTTGACAGGATTTTTTCCGCTCCCTGTGCGGTCCCGATATGCGCGATTGCAAATGGTTCACCGCCCGGAAATTTTTCCCGCAACAAGATGCGCAACAAGGCCTGCACCGGCAAAAACCGCCATCGTAAAGAGATTGGCAAGCGGTTTGGCTGCCGCATCGCCGCGAAAATATTGCACGATCACGAGTATCAGAAGCAATACAGCGACAAACCACAACAGCCACTTCAGCGCCTGCAGGCAGCCCGAGAGAACAGCTGTCGCGACTGGTCCCATTCAGGTCCACCACGGCTCTGGCAAATCAATCGTGCCCGCTGCCTTCTCGATTGCCGAACCTAGCGTAAACAGCGTTTCCTCGTCGAACGGGCGGCCGATCAGCTGCAGGCCCAGCGGCAGGCCTTCTCCGGACAGTCCCCCCGGCACGGCAATGCCCGGCAATCCAGCCATGTTGACCGTTACCGTGAATACGTCGTTCAGATACATTTCAACCGGGTCGGCGCCGGCCTTCTCGCCGATGCCGAATGCTGCCGACGGCGTTGCCGGAGTAAGCAGCGCATCGACGCCCGTATCAAAGACCTTCTCGAAATCCTGCTTGATCAGGGTGCGTATCTTCTGCGCACGCAGATAATAGGCGTCATAATATCCGGCCGACAAAACGTAGGTGCCTATCATGATGCGCCGCCGCACTTCCTTGCCGAAGCCTTCCGCGCGGGTCTTCTGGTACATGTCGGCGATATCGCGCCCGGGCACACGCAGACCGTAGCGTACGCCATCATAACGGGCGAGATTGGACGAGGCCTCCGCAGGCGCCACAATATAATATGCTGGCAGCGCAGTGCGCGTATGCGGCAGCGATACTTCGACAATCTCTGCGCCCGCGTCCTTCAGCCAGTCGATGCCCTTTTGCCAGAGGGCCTCGATTTCCTCCGGCATACCGTCCATCCGGTATTCCTTGGGAATGCCGATCTTCAGACCCTTCACCGATTTTCCAATGCTCGCTTCATAATCGGGCACTGGCAGATCGGCACAGGTCGAATCCTTCGCATCGAAGCCGGCCATGGATTTCAGCATGATCGCGGCGTCGCGCACATCGCGGGTAATCGGTCCGGCCTGATCGAGCGAGGACGCAAACGCGACCATGCCCCAGCGAGAGCAACGGCCATAGGTCGGCTTGATTCCAACCGTCCCGGTAAAAGCCGCAGGCTGGCGGATCGATCCACCGGTATCGGAAGCCGTCGCGCCGAGGCAAAGACGCGCGGCAACCGCAGAGGCGGAACCACCCGAGGAACCACCGGGAACCAGAAGCCCCTGCTTGTTTCCGGCCAGAGCGGCGCGGGCCTTGTCCTCCGGCCAGTTCGGCGGCAGCCATGGAGAGGCTACCGGTCCGTAATAGGATGTTTCATTCGACGAACCCATGGCGAATTCGTCCATGTTCAACTTGCCCAGCATGACCGCGCCGTCACGCCATAAATTGGCGGTGACTGTCGATTCGTATTTCGGCTTGAACGCGTCGAGGATATGGCTGCAGGACTGCGTATGCACGCCTTCAGTTGCATAGAGATCCTTGATGCCCAGCGGAATGCCGTCGAGCGGCAGCACATTGCCTTCCGAGCGCCGCTTGTCCGATTGCGCCGCCATGGCGCGCGCCTGTTCCGGCGTTTCCGTCACGAAAGCATTGAGACCGCGCGCCTTTTCGATCTTTGCAATGTGAGCATCGGCCAGTTCCACGGCCGTGAAGTCGCCACGCGCCAGCCCGTCCCGCGCCTGTGCAATCGTCTGCCCCGTCAAATCCGTCATATGATTTCAGTCCTGCATATCAAGTTACTTGCACGGCGATTGTGCCATGCTCCATCGCCGGTACGTCGCATTGCGCGGCTAGTGGTCTATTCGACAACCTTCGGAACGGAGAAGAAGTGATCCTCGTGATCAGGCGCATTGGCCACCACGACATCAGCGCCCGCATGATCGGTCACCTTGTCCTCGCGCATCCGCAGCTTCATCGGCGTTACCGAGGTCATCGGCTCAACGCCTTCCACGTCGACAGCACTCAATTCTTCGACAAAGGCCAGAATCGCATTCAGCTCTTCCTGAAGATGCGGAACCTCGTCGTCCTTGACTTCGATGCGCGCAAGCCGCGCAATACGGCGCACGGTAGCCTGATCGACTGACATGTCTGCTCCTGAAAACCGGCCGGCCGCAAGAAAACGGCCCGGCGCAAAGTGTTGCGGTCCATTGTCGATGCTGCATGGCGGCAGGCAAGACGAACCGTCCTCGAAACCCGGTCAGCCTATACCACCGGGCGCATTGCCAAGGCAATCTGGCCGCAAAGTCACCCGAAGCGCCGGCCAGCGGCTCAGACTTTCCATGACAGCAACCGAAAGGCATGCTAGGCGGCGATGGTGACCAGCAACATCCTCACCATCGAAGCGCTGCACGAGCGCCTTGCCCCGCAGGAACGGCTTATCGGCCTTGATCTTGGCACCAAGACCATCGGCGTCGCACTCTGCGATCCCGGCCGCAAGATCGCCACGCCATCGCAAACCGTGCGCCGGACGAAATTTCGCGCCGATGCCGAAAAACTGCTGGCGCTCGCGGCGGAGTATCGGATCTGCGCGTTCATCATCGGCATGCCGCTGAACATGGACGGCAGCGAAGGACCGCGCGCCCAGGCCACGCGCGCCTTCATCCGCAACATGGCAGGCCTGACCGAAATTCCCTTCGTCCTTTGGGACGAAAGGCTCTCCACGGCTGCGGTCACCCGCGAACTGATAGCACAGGACACCTCGCGCGCCCGGCGCGCCCAGGTCGTCGACGAACATGCGGCAGCCTTCATCCTGCAAGGCGCCCTTGACCGGCTTGCCATGCTTTCCCGCTGACCGGACATATCTTCACCACATCGCAAAACGGGCTCCCGAAGGAGCCCGCCGCATTTTGCAGTCTGGGGATGCAGGTCAGCGCCGGTGACGCCGGACGATACCGCCGCGCCCAAACACCCGCGCACGGGGGCGATATGCACGATGGGCGCGATAAACGCCGCCGCCATAGACCGGAGTCGGGGGAACGCCAATGCTCTGGGCCGGCACATAAACCCGGCGCGAACAGCCGAAGACACGGGCAATGCCACGGCGCTTGCGCTTCACATAATAACCGCCCCCATAAACCGCTTGCGGATAATAGGCCTGCGGGTAATAGGCCGGCTGCGGATAATAGGTCTGCGGATAGTAGGCATAATCGGGATAGTAGCGACGATGCGGACGATAATAGGTCTCGTAGCGGTCGCGGCGGTTTTCGGCTGCAATCGCCGCTCCGACAATGCCGGCGAATGCGCCGATCATGGCAGCAGCCGCTGCATTGCCGCCACGGCGGCGATAATAACGCGAACGCACGGCGCGGCGTCCAACCCGGGCGCGGCGCGCACGCTTTACGCGTACTGCGGAGCGGCTGCGGGCGCGGTAGCGGGCCTGCAGGATCGGGGAGTCCGCGGACACCGATTTCGCCGGAAGAACCTGGAAGGGTGCGGCAGCCGCCTTCGGGGCCGAGACCCCCATACCCAAAGCGATCGCCGATGCCCCGATCAGGCTTGCGGCAAGAAAAGACAACCTGGCCTTTGGCTTGTTGTATGTCATGTCTGGTCCTCTCAAGTTACTGTCGCCGGAAATACCTGGCCCGGCAGGCCACCCTCTCCAGCAACCGGCGGATGCTGAAATTGCCACGCACCAGCTGCCTCGATGGACCAATGGTTAACGGTTTAACTGCGAACCTAAACTGAATGATGACGTTGGCTTACATTCATACACGCATTGCGTGCGTATCCCTTGATGAAGCTTCGAAGAATTACATCTATATAAATGATATTTTTAAATATAATACACGATCTTTTACATATTTACAAAAAATTATTTATCCTAATTAATTCTTAAATATTTAAATTCTCTTTGCCTCGGGGTTTTGGGGTTTTGGGG
>JAPOIA010000019.1:8419-21699 GCA_029979185.1 Alphaproteobacteria bacterium
GGTTGATCAAAAGTTCTACAAAATGCAACCTTGACGATAGGCTTTCGTATGGTTACGCTGCAATTACATCCTGTCGCGAAAGACGCGACCATCGAACGGGGCAAGGTAATGGCAAAGATTGCTCGCACCAATGCGCGCCGCTCTCGTGCAAGGCAGTCCCTTCCATTTGCCCCGGCTCCGGGCCACCTCCCGGACCCAGACGCACCCTATGCGAATTCCGGCCCGACCCCGGTCGATATAGAGACCGCAGAACAGACGATTCGGTATATCGCGGAACTGACAGAACAACTGTCGGACCTGGCCGGCGGCATCAACGAGGATTCGCTCGCCTATTTCCTGTCCATGGCAAGGGCCGAAGCGGAGATTGCCGTATTGCGCCGCAAGAACGGAAAGTAGGGACCGAGGCACGGGGGTCAACCCACCAGCGAGACCAGGTCGCCCCCATGCCGTTCGAGCCGTCCCTCCAGTTCGAGATCGAACAGCACCATCTTTACTTCTGCAACGCCAAGCCCGGAAAGGCGCACGAGTTCGTCAATGGTTACCGGCGCGGGGCCAAGCAATTCTTCGACAAGAAATTCCCTGGGGTTTTTGGCTGGCGTACCCTCATCAGGCGCCAGGTCTTTTGAGAGACCGCCGGCGGATAACCGCCCGGCGCCGGGAACTAACCCCTCTCCACGCCCGCGCAGCCCATCATCATCAAGTTCCATGCCCGCCATCGTGCTCGGCGTTGCTACCGGCCCAAACAGGTCGGTCTCGTCCCACAGATCCTCCGTAGCAGGCCCTGTCATGGCCGGATCGTTCATGTCCATGCCGCGCGACGCCGCCCCTTCGCGCATCGGAGCAAGCACCTCCACGATACTGTCGGCGGACAGGCAGATGGACGCGCCCTGCCGCAGCAGCTGGTTCGGTCCCTCTGCGCGCGGATCAAGCGGCGATCCGGGCACCGCGAAGACCTCCCTGCCCTGTTCGTTCGCAAAGCGGGCCGTAATGAGCGATCCGGAACGGCGTGCAGCCTCGACCACGACAGTCCCGTAGGCGAGCCCCGAAACGATGCGATTGCGGCGCGGAAAGTCGCGGCTACGCGCCTACCAGGTCAGGGGCATTTCCGAGATAAGCGCACCCTGCTCGCAGATGCGTTCCGCCAGCGGCTTGTGTTCGGCAGGATAGATGTGATTGAAGCCGCCGGCCAGCACCGCAACGGTTCCGGTCGTTAGCGAAGCCTCGTGCGCCCTGCGATCGACGCCCCGCGCCAGACCGGACACGATGGCATAGTCATGGCTGGCCAGCTCGATTGCGAGCCGCTCCGCCATCGACAGTCCGGCAGCAGATGCGTTGCGCGCCCCAACGATAGCCACCATCGGCCTTTGCAGCACGTCGAGCCGTCCAAGCACCGCGATCAGCGGCGGCGGCGCATCGATGGCTCGCAACAGCGGTGGATAGGCGCTTTCGCCCATGGCAATGAAACATCCTCCAAGGCGGGGCAGCGCCTCGAATTCCCGTTCGCAATCCTCGCGTGACGCCAGCTTTATGGCGCGCACGCCGCGCGCCTTCGCGATCAGACCGGGCAGCGCTTCAAGCGCGGCGGACGCGCCGCCGAAACGGTTGATAAGTTGTCGGAATGTGCTGGGCCCAACATTGTCGGAGCGGATCAGCCGCAACCAGTCGATGCGCTGGCTGTCGCTCAGATCGCCGGCGCCGGGCCTGCGTCCGTCATTTGCATTCACGCCTTTTTACCTATCTTGCTTTCGGTTCCATCCATGAGCTTCTGGATATTCGGCCAATGTTTGAACCAAAGCAATACAGTCAAGGCTATAAAGAGTTCAGCCGGCTGCTGGCGTCCCATGAACCATAGCGCCAGCGGCGTGGCGAGGGAGGCAGCCAAAGCCGCCGCGGACGAATAGCGGGTGGTGAAGGCAACGGCGAGCCAGACAACGGCAAACACAAGCAACCCCGGCCACACCAGTCCCAACAGGCAGCCCAGATAGGTCGCAACACCCTTGCCGCCCTTGAACTTCAGCCACACCGGATAGAGATGACCGAGAAACGCTCCAAGCCCCGCGACGATTGCGGCATAGGGCGTGAACATGCCCGCGATCAATACGGCTGCCGTACCCTTCAGGGCATCGCCCAGCAGCGTTGCCGCCGCCAGCCCCTTGCGGCCGGTGCGCAGGACATTGGTTGCCCCGATATTTCCGGAGCCGATCGAGCGCAGGTCTTCCGTGCCGGCCAGCCGGGTGATGATCACCCCGAAGGGGATCGATCCCAGCAAATAGCCGAAGACAAGCGCCAGCAGATTGGTCTGAAAGTCGGGTTGCAGCATGGCAGGTGCCTCGAACAGGAAAATGCGCGGCGCACGCGCAGCAAGAAAGCACTAGCGGCCTGAACCGCCATTCAGCATGGCTTCGACGCCTTCATCGAACTCCATCGCCAGGGCATCATCGAAAGCGCTCGTGTCGGCATCGTCGTCGCTGGCCCGCCAGTAGGGATCGGCGCCATGGCCGACAAGAAACCCGATAGCCTCCACATCCTGCACATTCACCGCAAGATGCAAAGGCGTCCAGTCGTTATAGCCCATCTGTCCGACATCTGCGCCATGCTTCAACAAAAGGTCCATGATGTCGAGGCGCTCGTCCCGCTCCGACAGGATCGCAGAAAACAACGCCGGCGTATTTTCGCTGCCGCCGTAATTGGTGTCCGCCCCGGCCGCGAGCAGCTTGCCGATCAGCTCCGGCGGACTGGTGAAGATTGCATGGTGCAGAACGCTTTCACCGATCTCCAGCTCCTTTGGCATCTGGGAATTGGGAAAGTCCTGCGGTTGGCCCAGCGCCGCGCGCAATGCCACGATATCCTCGCCGCGAAACGCCTCGTCGATCTTGCGGAACAGTTCGAACAGCTGTTCCGGCGGCACGCCCGCATTGTCGGTTTCTTCTGCGTCGTTCATGTTTCCGGCTTCGTTTATGATTGCAGTTGTGCCTGATCGCTTGACGGCCTGTCCGGAAGTGCGGTCCGCTATACACTCCCTGCAGACACACTACACGAGTGCGCCATCGCGCAAAACCATACTGCCGCCGACCATGGTCAGCGATACCTTCCCCTGCAGGCGCGCTTCGTCGAACGGTGTATTGCGCGAGCGCGAATGCAGCTCCTCCGGAACGACCACGAAAGGTTCGTCCGGGTCGAACACGATGATGTCGGCGGGCGCTCCGGCTGCCAGACGCCCCTGCGGCAGTTGCAATATCTGTGCTGGCCTAAGCGACATCGCTGCAATCAGCTTCGGCAGGCTGATCTGCCCCGCATGCACCAGCCGCAACCCCGCAGCCAGCATGGTTTCCAACCCTGTTGCGCCAAACTCAGCCTCTGCGAAAGGCACATTCTTGACTTCGACATCCTGCGGATTGTGATCGGACACGATAACATCGATAAGGCCGTCGGCCAGCGCCTGCACAAGCGCCATGCGCTCGTCCTCCGCGCGCAGCGGCGGCGACAGCTTCAGATACGTGCGGTAATCGCCAATGTCGGCCTCATTCAACGTCAGGTGATTGATGGAGATGCCGCAGGTCACTGGCAGGCCGGCGGCCTTGGCCTTCGCGATCACGTCGAGCGACAGGACATTGGTCACCAGGGCCGCATGGTAGCGGGCGCCGGTCATGGCAACCAGCCGCATGTCGCGATCCAGGATGATCGTTTCCGCTTCCGGCGGCACGCCGGCAAGGCCGAGCCGCGTTGCCAGTTCGCCCTCGTTCATGACGCCTGATCGCGCAAGGTCGGGATCCTCGCATTGATGGATAATCAGCGCATCGAAATCGCGAGCATAGGTCAGCGCCCGCCGCATCACCTGCGATGAGCGAACCGACTTGTAACCGTTCGTGAAGGCAGCAGCGCCCGCCTCGCGCAACAGGCCAAATTCCGCCAGTTCGGCGCCGGCCAGCCCCTTGGTCAGCGCGGCTCCCGGAAGCACCCGTACACAGGCCGTTTCGCGTGCCCGCTGCAGGACGAATTGCACAGCCGCCGATCCGTCGACCGGCGGATTGGTGTCCGGCATGGCGAGGATCGTCGTGATGCCGCCATTGGCCGCCGCAGCGCTGGCCGTGGCGATGGTCTCGCGATGTCCCGCGCCCGGCTCGCCGAGAAAGGCGCGCATGTCGATCAGGCCGGGCGAAATAACTTTACCCTTGCAATCGATGACCTGCGCATCGGAGCCGGCATTGGCGGCAGTGACTTGCGCACCGGCGTCTCGGAGCATGTCGCCATCGACAAGGACACCGCCGGGCGCAAGCGTGTCGCGTTCCGGATCGGCCAGTTGCCCGTTGATCAGCGCGATCTTGCCTGCGGATGCGGAAGCGGTCATGCGGTCACCCGTTCGGCAGGTTTCTGGAGAGTACGTTCAGCACCGCCATGCGGACAGCCACGCCCATCTCGACCTGCTCGTTGATCAGTGAGCGCGGACCGTCCGCCACCGCGGACGAAATCTCGACGCCGCGATTGATCGGCCCCGGATGCATGACAAGCGCATCCGGCTTGGCCCAGGACAGCTTCTCGTCATCGAGACCATAGTAGCGCGCGAATTCCTTCACCGAAGGCAGGAACGCCCCGTCCATGCGCTCGCGCTGCACCCGCAGCATCATGACAATGTCGGCGTCCCTGATGCCGGTCTCCATCGACCGGTGCACCTCGACGCCAAGCTGCTCGATGCCCGGGGGCAACAGCGTCGAAGGCGCAACGACACGCACCCGCGCGCCAAGCGCCGACAGCGCCAATATGTTGGAACGCGCAACCCGCGAATGCAGGACATCGCCACAGATAGCGACCGTCAGCCCCTCGATGCGTCCCTTGTTGCGTCGGATCGTCAGAGCGTCCAGCAGCGCCTGCGTCGGATGTTCGTGCGATCCGTCGCCGGCATTGATGACAGAACAGGAGACTTTCTTTGCAAGCAGGTGAACTGCACCGGAATCGTGATGGCGCACGACGATCATGTCCGGCCGCATCGAGTTCAGCGTCACCGCCGTATCGATCAGCGTCTCGCCCTTGCGCACGGACGATGTAGCCACCGACATGTTCATCACGTCCGCGCCCAGCCGCTTGCCGGCCAGTTCGAAGGAGGCCTGGGTGCGGGTCGAGTTTTCAAAAAACAGATTGATCAGCGTCCGGCCTTCAAGGTCGGCCTTGTGCTTTTGAACCTGCCGGGAAATGCCGACGAACTCTTCCGCACGATCAAGCAGAAATTCGATCTCCTGCCGGGACAGCCCCTCTATGCCGAGAAGGTGCCGGTGATTGAATGCGGATATTGCAGAATCTGGAGCCATCGGGTTCCGTGTATAAGCCTGCCGTCGCGGCTCCGGCAAGGGTTCACTGGTCCGGACCGGAAATATTCACAGGCCCCGGTCCGGCACGCACAGTCAATTGGCCAGCGGACGGCGCCTCCATGCGCCTGTAGACGGGCGCATACCGTCCGCTGCCCGATATTACCGGAACATGTCGTTGGCGACCTTTTTCCAGACTTTCAGCTTCTCGTTGATCTCGCGCGGATTGTAAACGACAGCTTTGAAGTTGCCGTTTTCAGGCTTGAGCGTGGGCTCCTTTGCGGGAGTCTTCGGATCGACCGGCAGGTAGTCGCCCTTCTGGAAGAGTTTCTGTCCCTCGTCCGAGGCCATGAAGTCCAGCAGTAGGCGCGCTGCATTGGGATGCGGCGCATTCTTGGTCACGCCCGCAACCGACAGAACGACCATAGACAGGTCCATCGCCAGCCACTTGGTCGGCGCGCCCTTCTTGGCGCTGATTACGGAGTGGTGGTTGAATGTCTGCAGCGCCAGCGCATATTCGCCGGCCGCAACCCGGTCGAGAACCTTGCGGGCGGAGAACTTCACATTGGCGATATTCTGCGCCTTCAGCTTGGTCAGGAACTCCATGCCCTTTTTCTCGCCCATTTCGGTGAGCACCAGGCCGATAAAGCCGGGACGCGACGAACTGGATTCCAGCGACGACCAGACGAGCTTGCCTTTCCAGAACGGATCGAGAAGGTCGGCCCACTTCCTCGGCACCTTGTCCTTTGACACAAGTTCCGTGTTGTAGCCGGGCGTATGGACATACATGTTCACCGCCACCCAGTTCTTGTCCTTGTCTTTATATTGTGCGGGCAGACGCGCAGCCGACGCAGGCATGTAAGAAGCCATGATCCCCTGGTTCTTCAGCGGCTCGATCGTCGAGGTGCCGTCGAGAACGTCCGCCTGCATCTTGCCGGCCTTGTGCTCGTTGGCCACGCGCAGGATCATGTCCGACGTATTCATCCGGATGATGTTGACCTTGATACCATACTTTTTCTGGAAGGCGTTCACCAACGGGCGGCCCAGCTGATTGAGGATCAGTGTCGTATACCAGGTGACCGTACCTTCCTTTTTCGCCGCCGCGATCAGGGCGGCATCCGCCGCGGAAGCGCCCGGCGTGCTCGCGGCAAGCAACAGTGCAGCCGCGGAGATGGCGGTCAAAACAAGTTTTTTATGTTGCATTTTTTCCTCCCTTTTCAGGAACAGGCATTGTCTGCATGTTGCCGGCGATTGTAAACGCCGTTCCTGGAATTTGGCCCTCCCTGCCGGGGATGCCGCGCCTGACCAATTGGATCGGCAGGCAATTAACCGAATTGACTTCGAGGCCGCGCTACCCCATTTTCCGGCCCAATTTGCCGGACCGGCATTGGCTCCCTGGCCGCCGCTGGCGCCGATTGCTCCTCGAAAATATGCAAAAACAATCACTTGTGTGACACAGGATCGAACCCAGATGAATTCAGTTGTAATCGTCGAATCCCCAGCAAAAGCCAAGACGATCAACAAATACCTTGGGCGTGGCTATGATGTTATCGCCTCGTTCGGCCATGTCCGGGATCTCCCGGCCAAGGACGGATCGGTCGATCCTGACGATGATTTTGCCATGCGCTGGGCAATCGACACCAAGGCGTCCAAGCGGCTCTCGGACATCGCCAATGCGGTGAAGGAAGCCGACAAGGTCATTCTGGCGACCGACCCGGACCGCGAGGGCGAAGCGATTTCCTGGCATGTGCTGGAAGTGCTACGCAACAAGAAGGTGCTCAAGGACAAGCAGATCGAGCGGGTGGTCTTCAACGCCATCACCAAGAACGCCATATTGGAAGCCATGCGCCATCCGCGCGAGATCGACACCGCGCTGGTGGAGGCCTATCTCGCCCGCCGCGCCCTCGACTATCTCGTTGGCTTCAACCTGTCGCCCGTGTTGTGGCGCAAGCTGCCGGGCGCCCGCTCGGCCGGCCGTGTCCAATCGGTTTCGTTGCGGCTGGTCTGCGACCGGGAGCTGGAAATCGAAAAATTCGTCCCCCGCGAATACTGGTCGATCACAGCTTTCCTCAATACCAAAGACAAGGCCCCGGTCGTCGCCCGCCTCACCGGTGCGGACGGCAAGCGCCTGCAGCGGCTCGATGTTGGTACGGAAGTCGAAGCGACCGCCCTCAAGAGCGCCCTGGACAATGCCGAATTCACGATAAAATCGGTTGAGGCGAAACCGGCCAAACGCAATCCGGCCGCGCCATTCACGACCTCGACCCTGCAGCAGGAGGCATCGCGCAAACTGGGTCTGGCTCCGGCCATCACCATGCGTATTGCCCAAAGGCTCTATGAAGGCATCGACATCGGCGGCGAGACTGTCGGTCTCATTACTTATATGCGTACCGATGGTGTCGATATCGCTCCCGAAGCCATTGCCGGCATGCGCGATATCATCGCCAAGGACTATGGCGACAAATACGTGCCGCAGCAGCCGCGCAAATACACCACCAAGCAGAAGAATGCGCAGGAAGCACATGAGGCGATCCGCCCGACCGACATCACCCGCCTGCCGCGGCACATGGCCAAGATGCTCGACAAGGATCAGGCCCGTCTCTACGAACTGATCTGGACGCGCACACTGGCCAGCCAGATGGAATCGGCGGAACTGGAACGCACCACCGTCGATATCGAGGCTGCTATCCCGGCGGGCCAGAAGTACAAGACCATCGACGTACGCGCCACCGGACAGGTGGTCCGCTTCGACGGCTTTCTCGTGCTGTATCAGGAAGGCAAGGACGACGAGGAAGACGAAGAGTCCGGCCGCCTGCCGCCGATGAACGAAGGCGACAGGCTGACCCGCGAGCGCATCGAGGCCGGCCAGCATTTCACCGAGCCGCCGCCGCGCTTTACCGAGGCAACCCTCGTCAAGCGCATGGAAGAACTCGGCATCGGCCGTCCCTCGACCTACGCCTCGACGCTAGCCGTGCTGCGCGACCGCGACTACATCCGCATCGACAAGAAGCGCATTGTCCCCGAGGACAAGGGTCGGCTGGTGACGGCTTTCCTGGAGAGCTTCTTCACCCGTTATGTCCAGTACGACTTTACCGCGGACCTTGAGGAAAAGCTCGACAAGGTCTCCAATTCGGAAGCCGACTGGAAAGCGCTGCTGCGCGAATTCTGGAAAGAGTTTTCCGCCGCAATCGACGGAACAAAGGACCTGCGCACCACCGAGGTGCTCGACAATCTCAACGAGGTGCTCGGCCCGCATGTTTTTCCCGCGAAGGAAGACGGCTCCGACCCGCGCGCCTGTCCTGCCTGCGCCAACGGGCAATTGTCGCTGAAGGTCGGCAAGTTCGGCGCCTTCATCGGCTGTTCCAATTATCCCGAATGCAATTTCACCCGCACCCTGTCCGGCGGCAATGAAGAGGACGGCAGCAGCGGGCCCCGCGTGCTTGGCGTCGACCCGGAAACCGGCGATGAGGTAAGCCTGCGCGACGGCCGCTTCGGCCCGTATGTCCAGCTTGGCGAAGGCGACAAGCCGAAACGCTCCTCACTGCCCCGTGGCATGGAACGCGATTCCGTGACGCTGGAAAAGGCGCTGGCGCTCCTGTCCCTGCCGCGCGAAGTGGCGAAACATCCGACAAGCGGTGAGCCCATTCTTGCAGGCCTCGGCCGCTATGGACCCTATGTCCAGCACGGCAAGATGTATGCCTCGCTGACCCGTGACGACGACGTGCTGGAAATCGGCGCCAACCGCGCCATCGACCTGATCATTACCAAGGAACAGGGCGGCGGCGGACGCGGCGGTTCTGCGGTTCCCGCACGCGAGATTGGCGATCATCCGGAAGGCGGCAAGATCAGCCTGAAGTCGGGCCGCTTCGGCCCCTATGTTACCTGGAACAAGATCAACGCTACGATCCCGCGCGACAAGGATCCCGAAACCCTGACGCTGGACGAGGCGATTACGATGATCGCGGCCAAGAAGGAAGCGGCAAAGGCCGCTGAAGGCCGCGTCCTCGGCGAGCATCCGGACGGCGGCACCATCACCGTTCGCGACGGCCGTTTCGGTCCCTATGTCAATGTAAACAAGGTCAATGCAACGATCCCGAAAAGCCTGACCATCGACGCGATCACGCTTGAGGACGCCATCGAACTGATCGACGCCAAGGGCGAACCGGGCGCTGCGCCCGCCAAGAAGGGGGCAGCGAAAAAGGCTCCTGCGAAGAAGGCCGCGGCAAAAAAAGCGCCCGCCAAAAAGGCATCTGCCAAAAAAGCCCCCGCGAAAAAGGCTGCAGCAAAAAAGAAGCCAGCCAAAAAGGCCGCAGCGAAAAGGACTTCCGCCGGCAAGCATGAGGACCCGCCGTTCTAGCGCGGTTCTCAAGAGCCATTTTTCATCGTAAAAGCAATCTGTTGCAAAAATCCAAGGTTAAGGGTTTCGCAACCGGGCAATGTTAACTTCCCCAATGTCATGCACGCGGACACGCAGACGGGGGAAGTCCGATGTTGAACGAGCTGTCAGCCGCGAACTATGCGTTCATGGCGATAGGCGTGGTTGCTCTGGGCGCCGCCCTGTACTCAATAGACGAACAGACGCAGACGCACAAATTCACGTCCACCGTTGAGCGTAAATTCGGGATGCCTACGGTTGCCGAGGAAAAGCGCGAGTCTGTCGTCCGCATTCGAGATGTTCCTGGCCTTCGGGACAACAAGCTGTTTGCGCCTTCGGACTTCTTCGGCAAAACAACCGCCAGCGGCCTGTCCTTGTGGAATGCGCTGCGGCCCGGATGCCAGTATGAATTCGTGGTGCACAACGCCAATCCGCGCGGCAGCACGCGCTATGAAATCCGTCAGGCGCAGCTCGTTTCCCGCTCCTGACTAGCAGGCAGCTTACTTGCAGCCGTTGTGCATCCGCCACATGCGGGCGTCGTGCCCCTCGGGTACATTGGCGCAAGGATCGGACGCATATCCGCGCAGCTTGTTGTACAGTCCAATCTGCTTCTTCGACACGATGGCCGGCGTCTTCAGATGCGTCGACAGGTGGATGTAGCGCAGCTCTGTTCGCGCCTTGCCGATTGCCGCAAGGGCCGATTGCAGGCTGGCGTCCGTGACAGTACCGGCGCGGAATTCGCCTTCCAGTTTTCGCTCAAGGTCGATCATCCGCGCGCCGGCAGCGATCGCATTCTTTTGCATGTCCTTGAACAGCGCCTCGATTTTCGCCACCTGTTCGGCGCTCAAACCGATCTTGTCCTTCATTTCCAGCAGATGCGCAGGCCCCGGCACGCCATTCAGTTCTGCTGACTTTGCAAGGCCCCAGCCACCACCGCGGCGAAGCTCTGCAAGATCGTCCGGCGAAAGACTCTTGATGTTGCGCTTTTCCTGCCCGGCATATTTCGACTGGTGCTGGTGATGGCCATGCTGGGCAGCTGCCGGAGCAGCCGCCAGAAAGAGCAAGGCAATAGCTGAACAGAAAAATTTCATCACTGGACCCCGATTCCGGATTTCTCTCGCATCGCTTCTTGCAGACGGCCCGCTCAGGGCACATGATAGTAATCATGTCTGCCACGATTTTCGATACGCTGCTTGCCAGCGCTGCCCCGCCGAGAACCTACGCCGCCGGAAGCTATCTTTTTCATCGCGACGACCCGGTGCATTCGTTTCACCTGCTGGTGGAAGGAGCGGTTCGCCTCATACGCCACCAGGAAAACGGCGGGACGCTTGTGCTCCACGCCATGAGCAGCCCGCACATCATCGCCGAGGCCTCGCTGTATTCCCGCACCTATCATTGCAATTGCCTGTGCGACAGCGCCTGTTCGATTGCCTCCCTGCCAAGAAGCGAGGCCGATGCCCTGATTTCCGCGCAACCGGATGTAGCGGCAGACTGGGCTCGCTATCTCGCCACCGAATTGCAGAACGCCCGCCGCCACGCCGAGGTGCTGACCCACGGCAAGGTTGCCGGCCGGCTCGATGCATGGATCGCCTGGCACGGCCCCCTGCCCGGCAAGGGCGAATGGAAGGCGCTGGCCCACTATCTCAGCATTTCGCCCGAAGCCCTGTATCGCGAGATGGCGCGGCGCAACCGCCTTGCCGAACGCTCCGCGACCGGCCCAAAAGCGGCGAAAACGCCCTGACCGCCTTTCCCACAGAAAGCGCTGATTCTTCGCCTGTCAACGCCTTGGCGCGGCTACATCGCTGGCCTTACATGCCCCCAACGAAACGGCGCGATGAGTCGTGCCGCTTCGTCTGGAACAGGTAGAGCAAGGTAACCGGAAAAGCCATGAAATCGATTGATCTGCGTATCGCTGAAGAACTGGGCGTGGCCGAAAAGCAGGTGACTGCCGCTGTCGGCCTGATCGACGAGGGCTCCACCGTTCCCTTCATCGCGCGCTATCGCAAGGAAGTCACCGGCGGCCTCGACGACAGCCAGTTGCGCACGCTGGAAGAACGCCTGCGCTACCTGCGCGAGATGGACGAGCGCCGCAGCGCCATCCTGAAATCCATCGACGAACAGGGCAAGCTGACCGACGAACTGCGCGTCCAGATCAACAGCGCCGAAACCAAGGCGCGCCTCGAAGACATCTACCTGCCCTACAAGCCCAAGCGCCGCACCAAGGCGCAGATCGCCCGCGAAGCCGGCCTCGAGCCGCTGGCCGACGCCCTGCTCGCCGATCCCTCGAAGGCGCCGGAGGATGCAGCCGCAGCCTTCATCGATGCCGAGAAAGGCGTCGACACGGCGCAGGCCGCCCTCGACGGCGCGCGCGCCATTCTGGTCGAGCTTATCTCGGAAGATGCCGAACTGGTCGGGCGCCTGCGCGAGGATTTCTGGAACGCCGGCCACCTCGTCTCGAAAGTGCGCGACGGCAAGCAGGCGGACGGTGCGAAATTCTCCGACTATTTCGACTTCTTCGAGCCGCTAACCAAACTGCCCTCACACCGCGTGCTGGCCATCCTGCGCGGCGAAAAGGAAGAAGTGCTCGACATTTCCCTCGTTGCCGAACCGGACAAGGAACCAACCGACCGCACGCCGGGCCGCTTCGAGAAAGCCATCGCAACGCAATTCGGCATCTCGGACATGGGCCGGCCCGGCGACAAGTGGCTGTGGGAGACGGTGCGCGCGGCATGGCGCTTCCGCCTGCAAACCTCGCTCTCCATCGATCTGCGCCTGCGCCTGTGGCAAGGCGCGGAGGACGAGGGCGTGAAGGTCTTCGCCAGCAACCTGCGCGATCTCCTGCTCGCCGCCCCTGCCGGCGCGCGCGCCACGCTGGGTCTCGATCCCGGCTACCGCACCGGCGTCAAGGTCGCCGTCATCGACGCCACCGGCAAGTGCGTCGATACCGCCGTCATCTATCCGCATGAACCCAAGCGCCAGTGGGACCAGTCCATGGCCGCGCTGGCCACCCTCTGCGCGAAACACAAGGTGGAACTCGTCGCCATCGGCAACGGCACGGCATCGCGCGAGACGGAAAAGCTCGCCGGCGACCTGGCCAAGAAATTCCCGGAACTGAAACTCACCAAGGTCGTCGTCTCCGAAGCCGGTGCGTCGGTCTATTCGGCTTCCGCCTATGCGGCGCAGGAGTTCCCCGATCTCGACGTCACCCTGCGCGGCGCAGTCTCCATCGCCCGGCGGTTGCAGGACCCGCTGGCGGAACTCGTGAAGATCGACCCAAAATCCATCGGCGTCGGCCAGTACCAGCACGACCTTGCCGAATTCAAGCTGTCGCGCGCGCTGGATGCGGTGGTGGAAGATTGCGTGAACGGCGTCGGCGTCGATGTGAACACGGCCTCCGCGCCGCTGCTGTCGCGCGTTTCCGGCCTCAGCGAAACCCTGTCGCAGAACATCGTCGCCCACCGCGACGCCAACGGGCCGTTCAAGTCGCGCGACCAGTTGAAGAAAGTGCCGCGCCTTGGGCCGAAGGCCTATGAACTGGCCGCCGGCTTCCTGCGCATCCGCGGCGGCGAGAACCCGCTCGACTTTTCCTCCGTCCATCCGGAGGC
>JAPOIA010000001.1:0-22879 GCA_029979185.1 Alphaproteobacteria bacterium
TGATCAATGACCTTCTTGCGCAACGCAGCCTGTTCCTCCACGCTCCACTTGCGAAAGCCTTCCCCGGCTTTGAAACCGAGCTTGCCGTCGGCGATCAGCTTTTCCAGATAAGGCGACGGACCGGGCGTCCGGTCGATATAAGGCAACACCTGCTGGTGAATGGCAAGGGTCAGGTCGGTGCCGACCATATCGGCATTTTCCAGCGGACCCAGCACCGGCAGACGGCGGCCGAAGCTCGCCTTCACGACCGTGTCCACCATGTCCGCATCGCAGATGCCTTCGGCGACGATTGCGATAGCCTCGCGCCACAGTGCGTGCTGCAAGCGGTTGCCGACGAAGCCCGGAACGTCCTTCTTCACTTCCACCGGCGTCTTACCTGCGCCGGCGAGCAGATCGATCATCGTGCTGACGGTAGCGTAGGATGTATCGGCGGTGCGGATCACCTCGACCAGCGGCACAAGAAACGGCGGGTTCCACCAATGGGTGCCGACGGCGCGCGTGCGGTCCTTGAGGTTCTTCATGATCTCGGTGATCGGCATCACCGAGGTATTGGAAGCGAGAATAGCGCTGGCGGGCGCATGCTGCTCCAGTTCGGCGAACAGCTTCTGCTTCAATTCCATGTTTTCCGGCGCGGCCTCGATCACCACATCGGCATTGGCGACGGTGGACGCATTGTCCGGCATGACCGCGATTCGCTGTACCGCTTGCAGCGGCTTGCCCATGTCCTTGAGGTTCTGCGTTACCTTCTCATGGACAGCATCACGCGCCGCCTCAAAGGGGTCTGTGATCGTCACATCATGACCGGCAACGGCGAACACCTGCGCAATGCCATGGCCCATGAGCCCGGCGCCGATGACTGCAATTCTGGCTTTCCCCGGCATTGCTCTCCCCGTCATGCCGGAAAATCGCGAAGCGATTTATCCGGGATCTGTCTTCCTCGAAGAACGATCCCGCGTCTCGCTAAGCTCGCGCGGGATGACATTCCACGATCACCCTGCCGTATAGCCGCCATCCGCATAGAGGATGTGTCCTGTGTAGAAGTCCGAGGCTTTCGACACCAGGAACAGCAGCGGCCCGGCCAGATCTTCAGGCTCGCCTAGGCGCCCCTTCGGCACGCGCGACAGGAAGCCGGCGCGCACCGCATTGGCGTTGTCGTTGTCCTCGTACATCCATGCGGTCAGCGGAGACCGGAAAACAGTCGGCGCGATGGCGTTGACGGTAATACCGGTTGGGCCGAGTTCGCAGCCAAGCGCCTTGGTCATGCCATCGACAGCGGACTTCGACGAGCAATAAGCCGTGTAACCGGCCGGATGGCCGAGCAGGCCACGGGCCGACGACATCAGCACGATCTTGCCGCCTTTACCCTGCTGCAACATCTGCGTCGCGGCGGACTTCGCCATCAGCCAGCTTTGCGTGACATTGGCGTCCATCACGTCGAGAAAGCGCTCGGCGGACATGTCGTGGATTTTGGCCACGTCGTTCTTGCCCTGCGCGACGACCAGGATATCGACCTGTCCGAAGCGCTTGACGCCTGCCGCGATGACCTCGTCGCACAGCTCGCTCGTCGTTGGGCGCATGTTTAGGGCCTCGACTTCCGCGCCGAGGTCCTGGCACTCCTTGCTGACTTCGTCAAGTGCGCTCTTGCTGCCGGCGGTGAGTACGAGTCTGCAACCCGCGCCTGCCAGAATCTTTGCCGCCAGCGCACCGAAAGCTCCCGATGCGCCGGTGACGACCGCTACCTTGCCCTTCACATCGAACAGGCCGAGCGGGTTCTTGAGAAAGTCGCTCATGCCTGCCTCACGCGCCATGGCCGGGTGGATAGGGGATCGACACCAGCAGGGTGCACATGTGATTCGAAGCGTTGATGATTTCGCGCACCTCGTTCGGCGGGATGGTGCAGCTGTCGTATTTCTTCAGCACCGTGGTCTTGCCGTCGATGGTGATGGTCAGCTCGCCTTCCAGCACGACGTAGATCTTCTCGAACGGCGTGGAATCAGGTCCCGCACCGCCGCCGGGCAGAAAGTGCGACAGGCCGATCCAGTGGCTCTTGGAGGAGCCCTCTTCCCAGCCCTGCAGACGCAGGCCAACGCAATCGCGATGGTTCGCCGCCTCATAGGGTTTGGCGTCTTCGAAACGTTTCAGAAACATCAGAACGTCTCCCCTTTTTCGATGCGGTAGTTCTGGTCGGGGTTGGTGATGGCGACCAGACGGATGATACAGCCGTCGCCGCGGTCCCAGTTCCACGGGAAGAAGGCGAAGGTGACGCGCTTGCCGGTCACGGCGTCGAGATCGCCGCCGACATTCTCGATGCCGAGAATGCCGTTGTTGAAAAGGATGCGATGCACGGGCTCCCATTCCGGGAAGTCATCCTTCCAGTCGCGGCCGCCGGACCACTCCTTGTATTCCTCCGCCAGATGCGGCAGCAGCGGACCGTTGCGCTGCGGGCCGATGGCGGTCGCCAGCGGATGATCGTTGGCCTGGGTGTCATGGCCGACGACCTTCACCTTCTTCTCGACGAACCATTCGCCGGCGGAGGCAACGAAGCCAGGCGCACGAGCGAAATAATCCTCGTTGTCGCCGTAAATCTTGTGCCAGCCGGTGTTAACGATGACGACATCTCCCGGGCGCACGGCATGGCCGCAGGCCTTTTCCAGATCCTCGCCGGTGATCGGCTCCCACTTCTTCTTCGGGATCGACACGACGATGCCCGAACCGAAGAAGTGCGGCAGCGGTACCTGGTCGATGAACGGCGTATTCTGCACAACGTGCGCGGGCGCATCGATATGCGTGGTGTTGTGCATGGTCGTCGTGATGCGCTGGGACAGCACGCCCGACTTGGCCATGTAGTGGATACGCTCGATCTTCACGTCTTCGAAATAGGGCCAGTTCGGCGACTGGTAACCGAAGCGATGGGACAGGTTGACGAACTGCAGCCCCATGTAATTGTCGAGGTTGTCGTGGAAGTCGATACCGCAAATGTTGATCATGCCTGTGGTCCTCCCTGGAAGTCAGCGAAATGCCGGTTGCCGCAAGAGTGCCCCGCCCTGCTGCCAAAGACAAGCGGTATTGACCCATCATACGGTACATGTGTATCGTAATGCGGACAACTTCACAGGATGGATTTCAGGACGGGTTTCAGGACGGGTTTCATGGCAGACCATCAAAATGGCCACGAACGCAGCGGCGGCGTGCAGGTCATCGCCCGGGCGGCGAGCATATTGCGCGCCATCGAAAGCGCGCCCAACGGACTTTCACTGGGGCAGATTGCGAAACGCACAGGGCTGGCCCGCTCCAGCGTGCAAAGGATCGTTCAGGCGCTGGTGGCGGAGGATTTCGTATCGCCTTCCGGCGGCCGCGAGGGCCTGCGCATCGGGCCCGGCATTGCGCGGCTGGCCGGCACCTCGCTGCATGCGCCATCGCAAACCATCGCGCGGTTGCTGCGCGACCTTGGCGCCGAAGTCGGCGAGACGGTCGACCTTGCGACACTGTCCGGCGGTTCGGTCGTGTTTGTCGATCAAGTGCAGGGCAGCCACCGGCTGGTGGCGCTGTCTGCCGTTGGTGAACGGTTCCCCCTGCATTGCACCGCAAACGGCAAGGCGATCCTGTCTTTGCATTCCAAGGAAGACGCCGAAGTGCTGATCGGCAAGAGTCTCGACGAGCACCCCGATCACAAGCTGCGCAACCGGCGCGCCCTGCTGCGCGAACTGGAAGACGCACGGGCAACGCGGCTGGCCCACGATTTCGAGGAACACGGCCAGGGCATTTTCGCCATCGGCACCGCGTTTCGCGGCCCGGACGGATCGCCGCTTGCCGTATCGATCCCCGTACCGGCGCAGCGCTTCGCCGAACAGCGGGAATATCTGGCCGAGCGCCTGCTGGCCTTCCGCGCAAGGGTGCGCGAGGCGTTGCGGGGATAGGGTCTTATTACCCCTTCCACGCCCGCGCAACGCTATCTTTGTCCCAACCGGCGACCTTCTGGTAGTTTGCGGAAATCTGTCGCAGCTCGTCCTCGCTGATGATGTCACTCAGCTGCTCGAACCGTTCGCCGCCGGACAGGCGCTCGACCGTATCGATGATGAGGTCCGGCGGCGCGGTACGGTTTTCCAGAACGACCTTTGCGGTGGCCGGAATGCGAATACTTTCGTATTCGCGTAGCGCCGCGTCCACATCGCCGCCTCTTGCCAGCAGGTCCGCCAGCAGCGCGCCGTCGAGAATAGCCTGCGCCCCGCCGTTGCCGCCGCGCGGATACATGGGATGGGCGGCATCGCCGAGCAGCGTGGTGCGCCCGAAGGTCCAGCGATCGACCGGATCGCGATCGGTCATCGGCAGACTGAGGATAATGTCGGCGTTGCGCAACATCCAGGCGGCGTCCAGCCAGTCGAAGGACCAGTCCTTGTAGATAGGGTAAAAGTCCTGCAGCCGGCCCTCCTTGTTCCAGTCGACGGTGTGGTTGTCGTCGGAAATCACCTCCGCCGTCCAGTTGATGAGCTGGTTACCTTCATCATCGATATTGTTGCGGATGGCGTAGAACAGCAGCTTGCTGGTGGTGTGCAATCCGCCGATGCGCGTGACGCTGGCGCCGGTCAGAAACGGCCTGGCTCGCGTCACGCCGCGCCACAGGTTGATACCATGGAACACCGGCGGTCCTTCGTCCGGATAGAATTGCTTGCGGATGTTGGAATGAATGCCATCGCAGGCGATGACGATATCCGCTTCTGCAGCAGCGCGATTGCGTCCGTTGCGATCGGTGAAATGCGCAGTTACGCGATCGCCATTCTGCGTCACGCCGGTGCAACGGTGATCCAGCGCAACAGCCTCCGGTCCCAGCCGCTCGCGCAGGGCGTTGTACAGCACCATATGCAGGTCGCCGCGATGGATCGAAAAATGCGGTATGTCGTAACCCGCATGAAGGCCACTCGGTTCACTCAGGATGAACTGGCCGTGATGGGTGAAATAGGCGAATTCCTTCACTTCCACCGCAATGGCGCGAACAGCCTCCAGAAGACCAAGTTGCACCAACTGTTGCATGGCGTGCGGGAAGAGATTGATGCCGACGCCAAGCGGCTTCATCTCCTCCACCGCCTCATAGATGCGGATTGTGACGGGCATTTTCCGCGCGTGCAGCTGCAGCGCAAGCGTCAGCCCGCCGATGCCGCCGCCGATGATCGCGATATCCATGGCGCGCTCCCTATTCCGCTACGGCGAGCATGGGCGCCTCCGCCGGCAGCGGCGCGCGGCCGAGAATCATGTCGGCGGCCTTCTCGGCAATCATGATGGTCGGCGCATTGGTATGGCCGCCGATCACATAAGGCATGACGGACGCATCCACCACGCGCAAGTTCTCGACGCCGTTGACCTTCAACTCGCCATTGACTACAGCCCTGTCGTCCGTACCCATTCGGCATGTGGATGTGGGATGGAAAAGCATGGTCGCCGTCTCACGGATGAAGGCGTCAATGTCCCCGTCGTTTTGAACATTGGCGCCGGGAAACGTTTCACCCTGCACAAGGCTTTTGAGCGGCTCTTTGATATAAATTTCGCGAGCATGCCGAACAGCATCACGCAAGGCTGTGCGGTCGTTTTCCGCAGCCAGATAATTATGGACGATCTTGGCATGGTCAAGCGGATTGGCCGAGCGCAGGCTCACCGAACCGCGGCTCTGGGGATGCAGCAGAATGATGCGGCAGCCGAGGAAACCATTCTTTGGCTTGCGGATGCCGGGGAACCAGATCTGCGTCATCGGATCGATGCGGTTCATCAGCAGCTCGACATCGGGCGCAACCAGTTCCGGACGCGTCCTGATATAGGCAAGGCAGGCAACCGGTTGCGTCGCCAGCGGCCCCGAACTGAACAACATCCAGCGCAGCGCCGACATCGCAAGTTTGTCGAAACGAAAACCGTCAAGGTAGTGGCGCATCGCATCGCTGCGATAGCCGATCATGACGCTGATATGGTCCTGCAGATTCTGTCCGACATCCGGTGCATCATGCAAGACGCCGATGTCATGTTCGCGCAAATGACCGGCAGGACCGATACCCGAAAGCATCAGCAGTTGCGGCGAATTATAGGAGCCGCCGCACAGCAGCACTTCGCGCGCAGCGTTGGCCGATAGAATCCTTCCGTCCCGCATGTATTCGAGGCCGGTGGCGCGGCGGCCCTCGAACAGAACGCGCGTTGCCTGTGCGCCGGTGACGACAGTCAGGTTCGGTCGCGACATGGCCGGCTCAAGGAACCGCTTCGATACGCTGCCGCGGCGTCCCTCATGGATCGTATAATCGGGCGGGCCGAAGCCGTCCTGCATGGCGCCGTTATGATCATCTGTATTACGGTGGCCCATCACTTTTCCGGCGGCACGATAGGCCTGGTAGGCATCGCTCTCCCGGTCGCCGGGACTTACGCTCAGCGGGCCGCCCTTGCCGTGGTATTCCGATGCACCGCCGTGGAAATTTTCCGAGCGTTTGAAATACGGCAGCACATCGCCATAGCTCCAGCCGCTCAGGCCCAACTGCGCCCAGCGATCGTAATCGCTGGCGTGTCCGCGGCAATAGATCATGCCGTTGATCGAGGACGAGCCGCCCAGCGCCTTGCCGCGCGGCACCAGCAGGCGGCGATTGTTCAGATACGGTTCCGGCTCGGAATAATAATTCCACTGGAAGCGCGGATCGGTCATCAGGTCGCGAAATTTCAGCGGCAGTTTCAGCCACAGATGCTTGTCCGGCTTGCCGGCTTCCAGCAGCAGTACCTTGCAGGCGGGGTCTTCACTCAGGCGATTGGCGAGCACGCAACCGGCGGAGCCGCCGCCGGCAATGATGTAGTCGTAGGTCCGCGCCCCGTTCATCGCTTCCCCCTGTTCTTGTCATCCCGCAGAATGCGCAGCATTCATGCGGGATCTTTTTCCTGCTGATAAGGTCCCGGATCGCCTTCGGCGTCCGGGATGACACCCTGATCAGAAATCCAGTTCGGTGATCTTCTCGGGAAACTTGTGCATGCGACTGCAGCCGTCTTCGGTGATCAGGAAATTGTCGCAGGCCCAGCTGTATGTTGTCGACGTCACATAGGTGGGATGCACGGCGACGACCATGTTGGCGGCCAACGGCATCGTCTCGTCGAAGCGCACCAGCGGGCGCTCGACCATGTCGTAGCCCTGGCTGTGGCAATACAGGCGCGTCTCTTCCGGCTTGCCGTTCTTGCGCATGAATTCGTTGTGGCTCTCCCAGATGTCCTTGCAGGAGGCGCCTGGCTTCAGCATCTTCAACGTATGCGCGCGCGCCTCCAGCACGAAGGCGAATTCGTCCTTCATTTCCTGGCTCGCCTTGCCGAGCACGCAGGTGCGGCCGAGTTCGGTGTACATGCCGCCGGGGCCGGCATTTTCGACAAGGATGGTGAACTGGTCGCCCTTCTGCATGGTGCGCGCCTGCTGGTGCGGCGGCGCCATGACGGCGGCTGTGCCGACGGGGCCGGAGGCGCACATGTACCAGCCCTGCTCGGAGCCGATGACCGTACCGGCATGACGGGCAGCCGACATCACCGCCTGATCCTGCATGCCGGGCGCAACGGCCTTGAAGGCGGCTTCCATCTGCATGTCCTGCATGGCGGTGGCCTTGTACATCAGGTCGATTTCTTCCGGGCTCTTGATGGCGCGGATTTCATCGACAAAGTCGGATGCATTGACGAAATCCTCGTTGGTCGGCGCATTCTTCTTCAGGTATTCGACGAACTGGTGCGGGATGGATGCCGTCGCGAGCAGGCCGATCTTGGCGCCCTTGTATTTTTCCAGCGCCTTCACCGCCAGCTCGGCATCGTATTCGCCGGTATAGTGGGCGGTGTGATAGCTCGGCACACCCATCAGCCTCGTCACGCCGCGGCGTACGCCGTCGCCTTCCATCGGCACTTTGACATCCATGCCGAAAGGCCCCTGCCCGATCATGGTCATGCCGTCGTCGCGGGAAAAGATCAGCGTTACCGGATAGCCGTTGGTAGCCGGCAGGTCGGTCAGATATTTTACATAGCCGCCCATGAAGTCGTTGTTGTTCTGCATCACCAGCAAGTCGATGCCGCGCTCTTCCATGCCCTTGCGGACAAGCGCCCAGCGGCGTTCGAGTTCGGCGGTCGAAACCGGCGTGTTCAGGCGTTCCGATAGTGCGGCCATGTCAGGCGTCCTTTCCCCTGTTGACTATGTTCAGCATCGCTGCGCGATCGCCAGCGAGAAACTTCTCGATATTGTGTTCCAGTATCGGCAGCGCCCGCTTTGGATATTCATCGTGGAAGCCGCCAAGATGCGGCGTGACGATCACATTGTCCATCGACCAGAACGGATGATCCTCCGGCAAGGGCTCGACGGAGAATACGTCAAGCGAAGCGCCGGCGATCGCCCTGCTATCCAGCGCAGCGACCAGCGCCTCTTCGTCCACCACGCCGCCGCGGGCGATGTTGACGAGGTAGGCATCCTTCTTCATCGCGGCCAGAAAATCCGCATTCGCCAGATGGTGATTTTCCTTCGTATAGGGCGTCAGCAGAACCACGTAGTCGCTTTGCGCCACGGTCTCGAGCATGCGTTCGCGCGGGACGACCGCGTCGAAGCCGGCAAGCCGTCGCGGCGAACCGGTGACGCCGGTCACGTGCATGCCCAGCGCCTGACAGCGCGGCCCGAGCGCCTCGGCAATGACACCAAGCCCGATCACCGCGACACGCTTGCCGTCCAGAAGGCGCACCGGAAAGCGCTCCCAGACATGGTTGCGCTGGTTCGCCATGATGCGCGGCATGCTGCGCGACAGGTCGAACATGGCGCAGATCGCCGCCTCGGCGCAGGGCGGGCCGTGGATGCCCTGCATGTTGGTAACGAGAATATCCTTGCGAAACGACGGCTGGTCGACGATGCCGTCGACGCCCGAGCCGAGCGCCTGCACCCATTGCAATTTATTGCCGCGCGCAAAAATTTCGTCCGAGAGCATGACGCCGAAGGCCAGCACCATGCCTGCATCCGCGATGAAAGGCCCTGCCTCGCTGTTGTGGCCGACCATGTTGATGGTCAGTTCCGGGAAGCGTTCGCGCAGCCGGCTGTAATAAATATTGCGCACCGGCTCGGGCAGCGAGAGTACGATCAGCAGATTGGTTTCGGGCGTTGTCATGCGTTTGTATCGTCCGGCGTCCCGCGGTTGGCAAGTGGCATACGGCCCGGGATGCGGGCGCACCGCAGCATATTCCCCCGCGAAATCCGTCTCCCGGCCGGCCTGTTCACCGCTGTACCTCCCTTGCCTGTTGTCATGGGCTAGCGATCGAAGGTACCGAAGCCGGGCTTGTGCTTCTTCTCGTCGAGGAAGGAGGACAGGCCCTTTTCCATGCCCTTTTCCTTGTCGACATGCTGCAATGCCTGCAGCTTCGCGGCAAGAAAATTATAGGCCTGGTCGTGTTCCATGCCGCGCACGTGGCGCACCGCCTCCTTGGTGTAGCGCAGGGCATAGGGGTTCTTTTCCAGAAGGATATTTGCGATGCGCGTGGTTTCCTCGCGCAAGCCGGCTAGCGGAACCGAATAGTTGACCAGCTTCATCTCCGCAGCCTTTTTTCCGTCGAACGGCAGACCGGTCATGGCATAGAACATGGCGTCGCGATGGTTGAGCAGCTGGGCAATGTTCCAGCTGACGATACCGCCTGGGATGACGCCCCAGTTGACCTCCGACAGGCCGAAGGTCGCCTCGTCGGCACAGATGGCGATGTCGCAGGCGCAGACCGGAGTGAAGGCGCCGCCGAAGCAGTAGCCGTTGACCATGGCAATCGTCGGCTTGGGAAAGCCGGAAATCTTGTGCCAGCGCCATGCGTTGGCGGCAGCCTGTGAGCGCGCCCACTCCACCGGATCGTCGAAATTCTGGCGGAAGTAGAGTTTCAGGTCCTGCCCGGCGCAGAAGCTTTCGCCCTTTCCGGTGAGGATCAGCACTTTTGTCTCATCGTCATGGGCCAGCCAGCCGAGCGCATCATCCATCTCGTAATGCAACTGCGGGCTCATCGCATTGCGCTTGGACGGGCGGTTGAAATACAGGAACGTCACGCCGTTCTCTTTTTCGACAGCGATATCCTGATAATCCCTGGTAATGGCTTCCTCCCGTTTATTGTTTGGGAGGATGATAGATCGAAGTCCGGCGCAAGGGAAAGGGCCGCGTCTGTAGCAGCCATCAGTCCTGACGTTTACCCTCAAAATCAATCCGGTGCATCAGGTAGCAGAGGCAGTCGAGGCGCACGGCCCTGATATCGCGGGTCAGCATGGCTGGGACAGTACGGGTCGAGAGCCGGATTTTGCCGCCGGCATAGTCGAAATAGTCCGCAACCGGCGCATCGTCTTCGGCCTCCACCAGCAGCCTGGCGGATTGTTCGCCACCGAGGGCGCCGAATTCGCTCCCCGGCTCCAGTTCGAAGAAATTGCGGTGGTCGATGTCCTCCAGGAACCGGAAATCGGCTTCGGACCCATCAAAGGACAAGGTGTTGTCCCGCGGCACCTTGACGACGGCGAAGGTGCGCAGAAGGTCGAAGTCCGACGGTACCGGCGCATGCTCCGGGAAATGCGACAGGGCCAGACACGCCTCGACGAATTCGACTGCATGGGCGGTCGCCGAATGATCGCCCGTCTTGCCGCACTCCACCGTGACCGCCGGGCAAAGTTCCGCCATCGCCGAGGACTGAACGCCTACGGGCTTTTCAAAAAAGACAACCGTGCGCGAGAACAGGCGCGCCAGATGCAGGTAAACGGGCTCCAGCCTGTTCAGGCAAGCGTAGTGCGGATTGACGCCGGTATTGTTGTGAATGTCGATGCTGGCGAATGGCTTCTGCTGTGCGACGTAGTCGACAACCTGCCGCATCAGGGCCGCTTCCGGCGCTTCGGGATGCAATGTTCCGGGCCATGCGCGATTGTAGTCGAGCTGGCTATCAAGCGTGCGTACGCCCGCCGCTGCCGCTTCGACATTGCCGACAAACAACAACAGGCGGCGCGGCAATTCCTGATCGCGATAGCGGCGCAGGACCTCCTGCACGGCGAGCAACCCGGTATCCTCGTTGCCATGCAACAGGACGGAGGCAAACAGCGGTTCGGGTCTGCGGCCCGGCAGATCGAAGAGCGTCGGCCCCGGCAATATGCCGGTCAATGACGGCGCTTGTGCATCGAGAAAGCCCGGGGGAACATGATCGAGTACGCGCAGTTCCAAAACAGTTCGCCTTTCCAGATTGCCGTTGTTCGAGCGAATTTCTACAGATCCCACTCATGCACCGGTGCGCCGCTTCGTTGCCGCTCGCAATAGGCCGACATCATTTCGAAGAAATCTCCGCCGCGTCGCTTAAGCGCCGCTTGCTGCCAGGCCGCACCGGTCTGACCGCTCCGCACGCGCGCCTCGACTATGCCAAGGTACAGCGCGATATCGGCCTCGTAGACCCCGAACGAACGCAGCCCCCGGCGGGCTGCCGGTATCAGTTCTTCAAGCAGCAGCTCACGCGCGCCGATACGGCCGGCCTTCGGCCAGGCAAGTTCCGCCACAAGCCCATATCGCGCTGCCGCGTAGAAATTCGCCCGCGCATCCTCGAACGGCAGCGCGGCTGGCGCCGGCAAGTGTGTATCCACCATGTCCCGCACCAGGCCAAAATAACATGCCGCGTTGGCTATCATGTCGGCGATTGTCGGACCCGACGGCATGGTGCGGTGCTCAATACGGAAATGCGCTGTGCCGTCTTCCTCGAAACCGACAAGCGGCCGGTTCCAGCGCCAGATCGTTCCATTGTGGAGGCGCAGATGCCGCAACGCCCCGGGCTTCTCGTCGAACAGGATCGGCAGCAGCACGGGATAGTCATCAAGGTTCTGGCGGAAGACCTCGCAGAGGCTGTCCTGCAGATAGCCGGAACCGAAAGACACGCGGCCATGACGGCCTGCGCGGTCCTTCAGTGCGATGGATTGCTCGAACACCGGGATGCGCGTTTCCTGCCACAGGCTGCGGCCGAACAGGAATGGCGCATTCACGCTTGCCGCAAGCAGCGGGGCGGAGGCGATCATCGAGGCGTTGTAATAGTGCGCGGCGAGGGCGGCGGGCGTTTTCAGATGAATCTGGAAAGAGGTTGTGGCCGCTTCCAGCATGACGTCCTGGTGCTCGCTGCGCAGCTGGTCCTCGCCGGCGATATCGACCACCAGCGGGCGGCCCTCGCGCTGGCGCAATATCTCTCTGTTGAGCGCCCGGTAGCGTTCCAGCGGCGAAAGATTGTCGAGCGTCAGATCCTTATCGCGAATGACCGGCAGCGTGCCGATCATCACCATGTTGGTATCGAGGCCGTGGGCGACTTCGTTGCAATGGTTCCACAGGTCCGACAGCGTTGCGGCGGAGCGGCGCAGGACACTGCCCGTCAGCGGCAGCGGATCGCAGTTCAGTTCGACATTGAACCGCGAGAGTTCCGGCACCACCAGCGGATGGTTCAGTTTACCGAGAAACTACTGGTTGGCCGGGTTTGGGAAAAAGCCGTGATCGAGCAGCCAGGCCTCGATCTCGAAGCCGATGACAAAGCCCTCGCTGGACAGGCGATTGTCCGCGCAAAGTCCGGTGAGCAGTCTTGTCTCTTCCGCCAGACGCTCAGAAAACAGCCGGAAACTCTCCGGATCGAAACTCGATAGCGAAATCTCCTGCCCCATGCCCTGTCGCCACCTGGAATTAGCCTTCGGAATCAGCCCTCGTGCCTTCGCATAGGATAATCGTAACACTCCGCGGCCAAATACACAGCAAAACGCCCGGCCGCAAGGACCGGGCGAATAGTCACTGTTTGCTGCAGTTGGATGGCGCTAACTCACGCCATCGCAGCAACAGCCCTGCGTACGAACACACCAACGATATGGGCGCGGTATTCGGCGCTGAAGTGGATGTCGCTGAGAAGATCCTCGGCGCTCTGGCTGATCCCTTCCACCGCCTTCACCGAGAAATCCTTCGACAGGGCTTCCTCGAAATTCGTGGCGCGGAAGGCGCTGCCGGCGGCCCCGGTGACGCCGACACGCACCCCATCTTTGGTCTGCGCAACCATGACGCCAACCACCGCGTAACCGGAAGCGGTGTGGCGGAACTTCTGGTAGTGCGCCTTTTTCGGGATCGGGAATTTCACAGCGGTGATGATCTCGCCGTCCTCCAGCGCCGTTTCGAACAGGCCCAGGAAGAAATCGTCAGCCGCGATTTCCCGCTTGCTGGTGACAACGGTTGCGCCGAGACCGACCAGCCCGCCGGGATAGTCGGCTGCCGGGTCGGCATTGGCGACCGAGCCGCCGATGGTGCCGCGATGACGCACCGCCGGATCGCCGATACCGCCGGCAAGAACCGCGAGCGCCGGAATGGCGGACTGCACCACATCGGAAGCGGCGACATCTGCATGGCAGGTCATGGCGCCAATAACGATCGTATCGCCATCCTTTTTGATGCCCTTCAGGCTGTCGATAGCGCTGAGATCGACAACATCGGACGGCGCGGCAAGGCGCTGCTTCAATGTCGGGAGCAGCGTCATGCCGCCGGCCATCAGCTTGCCGTCCTCGGCGCCGGAAAGCGCCTTGGAGGCCGCTTCAAGATCGCTTGCGAGGTGATATTCGAAATTATGCATCGTTCAGAGCCCTTCGCACTGGATCAGTGATGGTCGCGCACGGCGGACGGATTGGCGATCGACAGGATGGCCTGGACGATGCCCTGGTAGCCGGTGCAACGGCAGATATTGCCTTCGAGCTGCTCGCGGACGGTCTTCTCGTCGCAGCCGGGATTGCGGCGGGCGATGTCGATGCCCATCATCACCATGCCCGGCGTGCAGAAGCCGCATTGCAGGCCGTGATGCTCGCGAAAGGCCGCCTGCATCGGATGCAGCGTGCCGTCAGGCTCGGCCAGCCCTTCGATGGTGGTGACCGCACGGCCTTGCGCCTGGACGGCCAGCATGGTGCAGGATTTCACCGCCTTGCCGTCGACATGCACGGTGCAGCAGCCGCACTGGGTCGTGTCGCAGCCGACATGGGTTCCGGTCAGGCGCAGATGTTCACGCAGCAGTTCGACCAGCAGGGTGCGCGCCTCGACCTCCGCGGACACGTCCTTGCCATTCACTGTCAGTTTCACTTGCGGCAATACAGCCTCCCCGTTTTCCGTTTTCGCAGGTCCGCTGCGCAGAACGCGCAGGCGCGAACCGGCGAACCATTAATCCAAATCGACCAGCACCTTGCCGCCGGTCCCGGCAACGCCGACGGCAGCCATTGCCTGCGCCAGGTCCTCAAGCTTGTATCGGGCTGCCACCAGCGGCGTGATACCGCCTTCAATAATGGCCCGTTCGATATCGCGCAAGGCCGCAGCACGGGGTTTCGGAGCCAGCGCGTAAACCATTACCCAGCGCAGGTTGATGCCCTTGCGGAGCAGGTCGCGCATCGGCACGACCGGCTGCTCGTTGGGATCGTCTGACGATCCGTAGAGCGATACCGTGCCATTGGCCTCAAGCACCCTGGCATCGAGAGCAATATTGTCGCGAAAATGCACTTCCACCACGTGGGAAACGCCGCCCGCCGGACCTGCCTCCGCGCAGGCGGTGATTTTGTCCGGGAGGTCTGGATCGGTATAGAGAAATACCTCGTCGGCCCCGGCATCCCGGGCTATCGCTGCCTTTTCCGGCGACCCGGCAGTGGCGATCACATGTGCGCCACCCCAGGCGGCAAATTGCACCGCAAAACGTCCGACGGAGCCGGCCCCGCCGGCAACCAGGACCGTTTTTCCCTCGACAGGCCCTTCCGAAAACACCGCCCGGTGCGCGGTCATGGCCGGCACGCCAAGACATGCGCCGAAGCTGAAATCGGCATTCGCCGGCAGCGGCACCGCATATTCGACCGGAACTACGCAATATTGCGCGGCCGTGCCCTGTCTCGGCCCGACCAGCGTGGCTTCGTAAATCCAGACGCGCTGGCCGATGAGCGTTGCCGGCAGGCCGTCGCCGATTGCATCGATCACCCCCGCGCCATCATTGTTCGGAATGACCCGCGGATGGGCCATCGGCGCCCCGGCCCAGCCCGTGGCGCGTTTCAGATCGGATGGATTGATGCCAGAGACATGGACACGCACCAGCACCTCGCCCGGGCCGGGCCGCGGTATCGGCGTTTCTCCCACCTGGACCGTCTCCAGCGGATCGCCCAGCCGTTCGTAATATCCGGCGCGCATCATTCCCTTATCCCCCCGTTCGCAATCGCCCTGCCTTTACCAGAGCCATATGTAAAAAACGACAGGCTACTGGCCCGAACCGTGGAAAAAATCCAATCGAGAATAGACAATCGCGTTTCTCAACCTCTTCGCTTGCGCTGTAAGCTAGGGCCGCTGCGAGAAAATTGAAGGGCCCGGACGGGAACCGGCAGGGAGGATACTTCACTAATGCAATTGGGAATCTGGACGCCGCTGCCCCATACGATACGACCCGAACCCGAAATAGACCGCGCCGTGGCCGACCTGTCGACCCCCGGACAGGGACTGGCAACGGATCGCTCCTACGCTTTCGCCCGCGATGTGGTCCTTCTGGCGGAAGCGATGGGCTTCGACATCACGCTGGTGGCCGAACGGCTGGTCGCACCGGACCTCGAGGCCTGGGTGGTGTCTTCGGCGCTGGCGGTGGAAACCAGCCGGATCAGGATCATGTGTGCGGTGCATCCGGGCATCTTCAACCCGCAGCTGACCGCCAAGATGGGCGCATCCATAGACCGGCTGAGTGGCGGACGGTTCCTGGTGAATGTCGTCCCGGGCCGGCGCAGCCACGAATTCGCGCTCTATGGCAACAACTCCTGGATAGGCGGCGACGATGGGGAAGACCGCTACGCCCGCGTCGATGAATTCATCCGGCTGATGAAGGCCATGTGGACCGAAGAGAACTTTTCCTTCGATGGAAAATTCTACCGCGCCGAAAGCGCCACCATGATTACGAAGCCGATGTGCCTGCCGCATCCGCCGGTCTATGCCGCCAGTGGCGACGACAGGGGCAAGGCCATCATCGCGCGCGAATGCGACCTGTGGTTCGCCAATTACGAACCGGGCATCGACGCCTACGAAAGCAACGCCGTCCAGATGGCGGCCGACATAAAGGAGATGCAGGCGCGGGCCGCTGCGCACGGCCGCACGATCGGTTTCGGCGTCTCCACTCACGTGGCCTGCGGTGAGGACATCGATGCGCTGGTCGCCGATGCGCGGGCGCTGGAAAACGATCCGCAGCACAATGTGGCGATCAAGGCGCTGGGCGCGGGCCTCATCGGCTCACCGCAGACCATCGCCGACCGCATCCGCCGCTACGAGGACATGGGGCTGACCTGCCTGATGCTGCAGTTCCACCCGATGAAGGACGGGCTGAAAATATTCGGCGACAAGGTACTGCCGCTGATCGGACGGTAGCGGCGTCTCCGCTCCACCCAACTGTCACGTTAAAGTCACATTCAGATTCCACCTTTGCCTGAACCTTGTCCCGCCGGGCGGTGAACAAAGGTCACAAAGCGGGAGGATGGATCGTGGACACATTCAAGATCACGACATGGAACGTCGAACATGCCGACAAGACTCTCAAGGGCCTGGACAGCGCCAATGCCAGCACGCGGCGCAATGCCGAGCGCAAGATAAAGGCGATCCGCGACGAGATTTCCGAGATTGATCCGGATATCCTGTTCCTGTGCGAAGGACCGAAGGGCGAGGAACGGGCGGAACGCTATTTTGCCGAGGCAGCGCCCGGCTATGAACTGGTGAAACGAGGCGACCCGGAAGGCAAGTCATACGGCGTGCAGGGAACGCAATGGCTCTGGTTCCTGCACAAGAAAAACTTTCCGTTCAAGATGGACCTGCTGCCGGTCAAGACCTGGCAGGCGTTCACGGAAGAAGAATCGGCTGGCCGGAGCGAAAACGGCCGCTGGTACGCCTCTCTGCCGCAGTTCAACAGGAATTCCCGCAAGGTCTTGCCTGCCAAACTGGACAGGCACGGGCATTATCGCCATCCACAGGTGGCATTCTTCGAATACAAGGGCAAGCGTATCGAACTTGTCGGCGTGCATCTGAAGAGCAAATTCGTGAACCAGCGGCACCCTGCGCTGCGCTGGAAGAAACCGGTCAGCGAGAAATTCCAGGACATCCGCAAGGCCATCGAAGCAAGCCCCGGCTATGTGACGGAATCGGCAAAGGCGCGCGCCAAGCTGTCGAGCGAAGCATCCGACATTCGCAATTACATCGAGAGGCGGTTCAGCCAGGAGAAGGACCCCGCAATCCTGCTGATGGGCGACGTCAACGACGGTCCGGGAAAGGAGCTGTTCGAGGACTGGTTCCTGCTACACGACCTGATCGGGAACCTGCAGGGCGACGTGTTCTTCGCACGGCGGTTTCTAAACCACGCCCTTTTTGACCTTCCCGACCATCTGCGCTGGAGCGTCGAGTTCGCGGATCAGGTTACCCCGCACCGCTCGCCCTTCATTCTGCTCGACCACATCCTGTTAACCCAGCCTATGAGCGGCCGCGATGCCTGCCCGCTGCGGGTCATGCCGCACGCAGGGCGTGTCGAGCACGACATTCATGAACGGATCAACAGCCTGTTGCCGGGCGGGGTGACGACAAGCGACCACCGGCTGGTAAGCGTGGTGCTGACAGAGTCCGTCCCGGACTGACCCACAGCCGGCAATCACGGCTTGCCCGCTGGCAGGGCACTGAGACCCGGCCTCACGGAACCGGCGGCCGCCCTGCCTGCGGCGGTTACCAGCGCTTCGGCGGCAGCGGATTGGCGGCGGCTTCTTCCAGCGAACCGGCGCGGCGGAACTGCGAATCCGGGCGCAATTCGCCGTCGTCATCAATCTGGTCCATCTTCCAGTACAACTCGAACTCGAAGCCGTTCGGATCGAGGAAATGCAGCGAGGTATTGCCGCCGGCCCCCTTGCGGCCCTCGAAGGCCACCGGAATATTGTTTGCCTTCAGATAGTCGCGGGCCTTGAACAGCATGTCCATGGAATCGACCTCGAAGGCCAGGTGCTCCAGCCGCAGCGCGGTGCCCTTCGCCGGGCGGCCCGGGGCATTGCTGGGTTTCAGGCCGATGGCGTGATGGTCGGCGCCGTAGCGCAGGAAGACCATGCCAAGCTCGTTGCGGTCGGTCTCCTGGAAGCCCATGACCTCCTTCCAGAATTTCGCCGTGCGCTCGACATCCATTACCTCGTAGACGATGTGGCCGAGCTTGTTGACCCTGATCGGGCTCTCGCCCCTGAACTCTTCCGGATAGTCGGGAATGGCCTTCGCCGCTGCCGCGCGCCTTGCATCGCGGTCGGCATGATATTCGTCGGCGCTCAGTTTCGGCTGGTCTCCGTCCATGATGTCCTCCATTCGTTCAAAGCTTCTGGCAGCACCCGTTGCCGGGAAATATAGCAGGCTGCGGGGCTGTGGTCACGGGGGCGGTTTTGATGGAAAAACTACTCCTCCACTGCCACCTCGATCTCCATGTTCTGCCACGCATCCACACGCGCGGTCTGGCCGGGATAGATGACGATGGTGGAGGTTTTTTCTTCCACGATGGCCGGGCCGAAGATTTCCGTACCCGGTTGGAGCCCATCGCGCAGGTAAACCGGCGTGTCGAGCCAGCCGGCCTCGCCGAACCAGGCCTTGCGGCTCGCTTGCGGCGCGGGCGTTTTTTCTCCGGCGGGAAACTGCGGCAGGTCCGGCTTGTCGATCACCCCCGCCCCGACCACTTTCACGGTAACGATCTCGATGGTTTCATTCGCTGCCATATGGCCGTAGCGGCGCTTGTGGGCGGTGTGGAAGGCTTCCGTCATCGCGGCGATATCGTCCGCGTTGCGCACCGGGCCGGTTGTCACGGTCACTTCGTAGGACTGGCCGCGATAGCGCATGCCGGCATAGCGGGTGAGGACGATGGTCTCGCGGGTGAAATTCTCTCCCTTCAAATCGGCGATCACCTGCATCTCAAGCTCGCCATACAGCGCCTCGATCTGCGCAGGTTGCGCCGCATCGAGCGGCATCAGCCTCGTAACGCTGCGCTCCTGCCGCACGTCAGCGACCAGCATGCCCCAGGCACTGAAAGTCCCCGGATCGCGCGGCACCATAATGCGCCCGATGCCGAGGTCCCCGGCGATACGCCCGGCAATCGCAGGCCCCATGCCGCCGAAAGGCACAAGCGTGAATTCGCGCGGATCGTAGCCGCGCTCCACGGTGATCATCCGCATGGCAGCCGTGCAGTTTGCTGCCAGCACGGTGAGAATGCCCCAGGCAGCGTGCTGCACCGACATGTCGAGCGGTTTCGCAACATGGCGCTCGACGGCCTCGGCCGCTTTCGCTCCGGCAATCGCCATCGCCCCGCCGAGCAGCGAGTCGAGATTGAGATGGCCGAGCACGACAAGCGCATCGGTCAGCGCGGGCTCGGTTCCGCCGCGGTCGTAGCAGGCTGGTCCCGGGATCGCTCCGGCGCTGCGCGGGCCGACCTTCAGCACGCCGCCCAGTTCAATGGAGGCAATGGAGCCACCGCCGGCGCCGATGGTTTCGATATCCACCGTCTGGGTGCGCAGGGGATGGCGGGCGATATTCACTTCCGTCTTGAACAGGGGCTCGCCCGGCAGCACTGCCATATCCGACGAAGTGCCGCCGACATCGAAGGTGATAAGGTTTTCACGGCCCGTCAGGTCGCCGAGGTAGCGCGCACCTATGACGCCTGCCACCGGCCCCGACATGACCGTCTGGATCGGCTTTTCCGACAGCATGCGCGCCGAGCCCGCACCGCCATCGGATTTCATCATAAGCGTGCGCGCGGACGGAAAATAGCTGCCCGACAATGCTTCCAGCCCATGCAGGTAACGCGCGACGGGCGGGCCGATATAGGCATTGGCGACGGTGGAAGCCGTACGCTCGTATTCGCGCCACTCCGGATTTACTTCATGGGATAGGGAGACATACATGTCCGGCGCGATCTCGCGGATGATATTCGCTGCCTCCCGCTCATGCGCCGGATTGGCATAGGCGAACAGGAAACACAGCGCGATGGCCTCGACGCCGTCGGCGACGAGCGCCTTCACAGCCCGTTCGATATCGGCACGGTCGAGCGGCGCAACTTCTTCGCCCATGTAGTTCAGCCGTCCGCGCACTTCGTATATGCGCTCGCGCGGCAACAGCATCTTCGGCGCCGGGCAGAACAGGTTGAACACTTCGTCGCCACGCCACTGGCGGGCTATTTCGTAGACGTCGCGAAATCCGTGCGTCGTCAGCAGGCCGGCGCGCACGCCGCGATCTTCCAGCAAAGTATTCAGCGCGGCCGTCGATCCATGCAGGATCAGGCGCACGGCGTCCTTGCCGAAATCCTTCTGCAAATCGCGCAGGATTTCATCCATCACCTTCAAGGGATCGGAAGGGTTGGAGGAATATTTGCGCACCGGAATCGCCGCGCCCTTTTCATCGTCGAAGCCGGTTACGTCAGTGAATGTGCCGCCGACATCGATGCCGATACGAATAGCCATGATCAGCGCCCCGCCCGCAGTGTGTTCGTTGCGTCCGTATCGACTGACATATCGTCATTCAGCACGACGCCGTAATCGGCGCGCGCCGCCTCGCGGGTGACGTAGCCGCGTGACACATCGCGGGCGACACGTTCTGGATCGCGTTTCAGCGGATCGCCGTAGCCGCCGCCGCCGGCCAGTTCCCAGACGACAATGTCGTCGCGCTTCAGTCGCAGGCCGGCGATCTTCGACGTCAGCGCGCGCTCGTGGTCCGTGCCGGGATTGAGCAGTGCGCGCGAGGGTCTGGCCGGCTTTGCCCCGAACAGGCCGGGCGAGGAATGTTTGAAGCGGTCGGAGCGCAGGTTCACCGTTGCCTCCTCCGACAGGATGCGCCAGCGCCGCCGCGTACCGAGGCCTCCGCGAAACTCTCCGGCGCCGCCGGAATCCGTTACCAGTTCGTAGGCTTCAATGCGCATGGGGAATTCCGTTTCCAGCGCCTCGGCCGGACCGTTCATGACATTGTTGACGAGATCGTCCATGGCTGCGGGGCCGTCCTCTCCGGCGCGCGCGCCGTTGCCGCCGGTGAAGATTTCATATTGCGAATACCATTTCCCAGTCTCGGGATTACGCCCGGCGCTGGAGAGCGAGCCGCCTGCCCCGCTGGCGGGAGCCGGCACGCGGCCCGGTACCGCGCGCGCAAGGCAGCGCATGACGACACCTGCGATCATCTGGCTGGCGCGCACATACATGTTGCAGGGCGCGGGATAGCGCGGATGCAGCAGCGTGCCTTCTTCCGGATAGGTCACCTGCACCGGCGCCGACAGGCCTTCGTTCACCGGCAGGTCAGGTATGAATATGGACTTGACGCAGGACTGGATGAAATTGCGAGACACGCAGGGCTGCAGGTTCACCGGCCCGCGCGCCTGCGGGTCGCTATCGAGTTTGAACAGCAGCTCGTCGCCCTTCACTTCCAGCGTCGCGGAAATGCGATAGGACTTGCCAAGGTCGATACCGTCGTCGTCGATCCAGTCGTCCTCGGGACCATAGACGCCATCGGGAATGGTGAGGATCGCCTTGCGCAATTCGCGCTCGCAGATCGCCATCCACTCGTTCCAGCAATCGAGTACATTCTGCGTGCCGCGTTTTGAGAAAAGTTCGGCAAATTTCTCCAGCCCGTGGGTATTGGTCATGACCTGGGCGTTGATGTCGCCCCAGGTCACTTCGGGCGTGCGCGTATTGGCGCAGATCATCTCCCGGAGATCGTCGTTCATTTCACCGCCCTTGACGATCTTCAGCGGCGGGATCAGCAGGCCTTCCTGGAACAGGTCAGTCGCATCGCCGGCATTTGTACCTGGCACCTTGCCACCAAGGTCCGGCTTGTGGGCGATGTTGCCGATGAAGGCGACCAGCTTGCCATCCGCGAATACCGGCGAAATGACGGTCACATCGGTCGCGTGGTTCTGGCAGGCGCGGTAGGGATGATTGACGATGAAGGCATCGCCATCCTCGATCTTGCCGGCAAAGACGCGGCGGATTTCGTTCACCTGCGCCGACAGCGGGCCGATATGCAACGGCTGGGGTATTCCCTGCGCCACCATGCGCCCGCGGCGGTCGAAAATGGCGAAGGTGAAATCCTGGCTTTCCTTGATTATCGTGGAATAGCCGGTGCGCAGCATGTTGAGCGTCAGCTCGCGCGCGATCTGCAGCGTCGACTGATAGATGACTTCAAGGTCTATGGCGTTCAAGGCGCTTCCCCAAGCTCACATTACTTGGGGATATGGAATAATGCGCAGACGCCCGAAGCGCAAACGGGCGGGAACAGCCGCTCCCGATACCGGCGAAGATTGCGCCGGCTGGCAGGCAGGAAAACCGCAGGTATCAGGCAGCGGTTTTAAGGAGCACGTTTTCGATGCTGGATTTGAGCGCCGATGGCCGCAGGGGCTTGACGATCAGCCGGAACGCGCCGAGGTCCTTGGCGTAATTCATCACATTCCAGTCGCCGTCCATGGTGATGAAAATCACCTTGGGGGCTGCTTCGCCAAGCTCGTCGCGCAGTTGCGCCATGAACTTCGGCCCATCCACCGGCGCCATGTGCCAGTCGGACAGGATCCACTTGTAGTTCTTTGCCTTGGCCATGGCGAGGGCTTCGGAACCGTCGCGCGCTTCGTCGATCCGATCGTAGCCGATCTGGTTGAGACACGTGCGGATGACCTGCCGCATCGACGGAACATCGTCGACGACCAGGATTGCGTCTGAGAAATCGGGTTGCATTACATGCTCCAGACCCAGGGTGTTTGACCTGACGCGCTTCCTTCCGAAAAACCGGCAGCCGCTTTTTCCGGAAACGCTTTAGAGCCTTGACTTTTAACTGAATTTCTTTTCCCAAGACTTAATGGCGCAGACCTCAATTTATTCAATTGC
>JAPOIA010000001.1:22889-54215 GCA_029979185.1 Alphaproteobacteria bacterium
ACAAACATGGCAATTGGCAAGCAGCTGTTTCAAAAGGCACAAGAGGGTTTGCTATTGACGTGAGGTCAAGGCAAATTTTCCGTTAATTCGATGCAAAAGCGGGGTCAGGAATTGTTAATGAGCCAGTCCAGAACAAGCTTGTTGAACTCTTCCGGCGCCTCGTACATCACCCAATGCCCGGCATTCTCGATGATGTGGGTTTCGGCTTCTGGCAAAAAGGCGCGCAGCTTGTCGACCTGCGCCTGAACATCCGGCAGGCCCGTCGGATCGAGGCGGCCGGAAATCGAGCAGATCCTCGCCTGCAACTGCAGAAGGATACCGGTATCCAGCGTGTCGATGAAGGCCGGCACCCGCAGGCGCGAGCTCTCCACATCCTTCCGGTACATTTCTATGGTTGCCGCATCGGCGCTTTCGGGATGGGCCAGCATCAGGGCCCCGAGATTGTGGCGCAGCACCTCGCGCCGTTCGTCGGCATCCTCGACAGTGCGCCAGCGCTTCAGCGTGTTTTGCGGCGAGTAATTCATACGCCCGACAAGATGGCCGTGGACCAGAGCAAGGCTCCTGGCCTGGCGTTCGCTGTGAACGATGACATGCGGCGCGATGAACGAGCCCAACGAGAAGCCGGCCATGTGATAGCTTCGGTCGGCGCCCAGCACCCTGTCGAGCCCTTCGGCCATGACCTCGCCGATGGAAGTAAAATCCACCGGCTCAGGCGGCAGGGCTGAATCGTGATAGCCCGGCACATCGGCAGCGATCACCCGGAATTTTTCCGCCAGCGGCCCGATGTTGCGCAGCCAGTGCCGCCACGAACCCGATCCGCCGTGGATGAGCACGACCGGTTCGCCTGCGCCCCATTCCATCCAGATCATGTGGCCGTCGCCGCAAGGCGTTGCGTGGCGTCTGGCGGAAGCCTGCAGGGATGCAGCAAGGGCGGCGGTGTCTTCTCTTGTCATGGACATGGTCTGGTCGTGCAATTTCCTGAAAATCCTGTCCTGATGTGATCAAATCTCGATCACTACATAATCGTCTTCCACACGTACCGGAAAGGTCTCCGCCACAAGCGTCTTTTCCGCGACAAGCTCTTCTCCGTGCTCGACATGCACATCATAGAGACGCACGCGCATGGTTTTCGGGTCGCATACCGAGCGGCCGGTGCGCAAGTCGAATTCCCAGCCGTGCCACGGACAGCGGATGAATTCGTCCTCGCGGGTCCACTCGTAGGACCCCGGCACCTTCGAGACCGTGAGCGCCGAGAGGCGTCCGGTACACAGCGATCCGCCTTCGTGCGGGCAGCGGTCGTTGATGGCGAAATATTCTCCGCGCACATTGAATACGGCGATGACACGCCCCTCGGCCTCGATGCGTTTACGCGAACCCTGCGGCAGATCGGCGGCGGCAGCGACGACATGCTTTCCCATCAGCGCACCCCAACCAAATCCGTTTGCATATCCGCCAGGCGCTTGTAGGTGGCGCGCGGATTGTCGATCATGATCTTCCGGTGCAGGCTGTCGGGGATATTCGGCGGCATGACATCGTCGCCTTCGAAGCGCAGGTGCGGATAGTCCGATGCGTAAAGCAGGAAATCCTCGGACTGTATCTGGTCTATCGCCTTCTGCAGCGCATTCGCTTCGTCCGGCGCATCGAGCGGCTGGATCGTCATGCGGACATTGTCACGGATTATGTCGCCCGGCGGGCGGTCCACCCACGGCACTTCACGGCGCACGCCGCGCCAGAATTTCGCCAGCCGCCAGATGAAGCCCGGCAGCCAGGTCACGCCGCTTTCGATCAGCACCACTTTCAGCTGCGGATACTTCACGAACACGCCTTCGGTAACGAGATTGGCGAGCTGCGCCTGGAAGCCGAAGGTCTGCGCCGCGTAGTCCTCAATATAATAATTCGTCCAGCCGAGGGTGGTCACCGGATTGTGGTAGGACGATCCGGCATGGATGCCGAGCGGCAGGTTCAGCTTTTCCAGCTTCTCCCATATCGGCCAGTACTGGCGCTTGCCGTAAGGCTCCTCGCCATTGGCCAGCACCAGCGCCTGCACGAACTGGCGGTTGGAGCCCAGCCTGTCGAGTTCTTCCAGGCAGGCGGGCGTATCCTGCATCGGCAGGACGATGGAAGCGGCAAGGCGCGGGTCGCGGTCCAGCCATTGCGCCTTGATCCAGTCGTTCAGCGCCCGGGTGAAGGCGACGCCCATATCCGCGTTGTGGACCATCTGCACGCCATAGATGCAGTTGAGGATTGCCTGCCCTGCGCCCCAGCGGCCGAATACCGCGTCCTGCATCCCGGCAAGATCAAGGCCCTTCGCGCGCAGGTCCCGCCGCACGGTGAAATCCAGATTGGGCGGATAGGCAATCGAATCCAGCGAAAGAATGCCCCTATCGGTCACCTGTTCCTGCCAGTGCGGGTCGAGGTACGGCAGGAGCGCCATCATCCCCGGCACGGTGGGATGGACATCGCAGTCAATGGGGCAGTCAATGGGGCAGTCGATGGATTTGTCTTCTGACGCGAGCGGCACGAGCGTTTTCCCGAAATCTTGCAGCAGCGGAGCTGGTCCCGGAATTTATCGCGCCTCAAACCGCTGTGGTCAATTCAAGCCGCCGCCATAGCCCGGACGCGGCAATCCATGTTAGAACCCCGCCAAAATCCGGAAACGAAAGGCACGAGGCATGATCGACATCTATACCCACATCTTTCCAGACAAATTCTTCGACGTTCTGACGAAAACCTCGCCGAAACTGGGCAATATCGGGCAGCGCCTGCGCAAGGTTCCGGCGCTGTTCGATCTCGACCTGCGCTTCCGCCACATGGACGATGCCGGAGACGGCTACCAGCAGATCATCTCCCTGCCCAACCCGCCGCTGGAAGACATCGCAGATGCAAAAGATGCGCGGTTTCTGGCGGCCGCCGCCAATGACGCCATGGCGGAAATCTGCGAAAAGCACCGCGACCGTTTCCCGGCCTTCGCCGCCGCGGTCTCCCTGCACGATGTCCCGACCGCGCTGGAGGAAATCGACCGCGCCATTGGCACGCTCGGCGCGAAAGGCATCCAGACCTTCACCAACATCGCCGGCAAGCCGCTCGACCTGCCGGAGTTCGAGCCGATCTTCAGGAAGATGGCCGAGCTCGACCTGCCGATCTGGATACACCCGGCGCGCACCGCCGCCGACATGACCGACTACAAGAGCGAAAAGGTTTCACGCTACGAAATGTGGTGGTGCTTCGGCTGGCCCTACGAGACTTCCGTCGCCATGTGCCGCATCGTCTTTGCAGGGCTCTACGACAAGTATCCGAACCTCAACATCATCACCCACCATTGCGGCGGCATGATCCCCTATTACGATGGCCGCGTCGGCCCTGGTCTCGAGGTTCTGGGCGAGCGCACAATGGACGAGGACTATTCCAATGTCCTGCCATCACTGAAGAAGCCGCATATGGAATATTTCCACAACTTCTATGGCGATACCGCCATGTTCGGCGCGGCAACCGGCCTGCACACGGGACTGAAATTCTTCGGCCCCGAACATGTGGTGTTCTCCACCGACGCACCGCTAGGTCCGATCAAGAAAACGATCGAGGCTGTGGAAAGCCTCGGCCTGTCGAAGGAAGACCTGAAAAAAGTGATGCGCGGCAACGCCGAACGCATCTTGAAATTGTAGGCCGGTTCTCAAACTAAAGCAGTGTGCAGTTCACCCGTGGAGGCGTCATGTCAAAGGTCGAAAATCCCCATTGCAGCGATATCCATTCCCGTGACTGGAAAGGCCGCTACGAGGACGAGGCCCTGGTGACCGGACACGGTCACTATTCGACGGATGCTCCTGCGGGCGTATTGCACGCCGCCTTTCTGCGCTCGCCGCATGCACGCGCGAATATCCGGTCCATCAATATAAGTGGTGCGCAAGAGGCGAAGGACGTGGTTGCCGTGCTGCATTCGGGGGACATTGCGTCGCTCGGTTTCGGCTCGGTCAGCGCATCCATTCCCTTCCCCGGCCGCGATGGCCGGATGCCGGTCAATCCGTTCCGCCCGGCGCTGGCGGGCGAGACCGTCATGCATGTCGGCGAGGCGGTAGCGATGGTGGTCGCAAAAAGCCGCGCGGCGGCCGAGGATGCGGCCGAGCTGATCGACATAGACTACGAAGTGCTGGAGCCGGTGGTCACCCTCGAACAGGCAAAGAGCAGCAAGATCCAGCTCTGGCCCGACGTTCCCGGCAATTGCAATCTCGACTGGACCTCGCCGGAGGATCCGGACGGCGCAAAGCGCAAGGCGACGGAAGCTGCCTTCAAGTTGGCAAAGCATGTCGTCGAAGCGGAAGTGCTCAACCAGCGGATCGCTGCCGTTTCCATGGAGCCGCGCTCGGCCACGGCAACCTATGACAGGAAGAAACAGTCCTATACTTTTCATGCCGGCACGCAGGGCGTCGACGGTGTCAAGGGCCAGCTGATGATGGCGACCGGCCTTGCGCCAGACAAGCTGCGCGTTCTGTCCGACGATGTCGGCGGCGGCTTTGGCATGAAGGGTATGGTTTATCCCGAGTATATCGCCCTGCTGGCTGCTGCGAACATCACCGGCAAGCCGGTTCATTGGTCGGCGAGCCGCAACGAATCCTTCCTGATGGACAACCAGGCGCGCGATTCGGTCTGGCGCGTGGCCCTGGCGCTCGACGACAAGGGCAAGTTTCTCGCGTTGAAGGTCGATGGCGACCAGAATCTCGGCGCCTACATGACGCTGGTTGCGGTGCTGATCCCGACCATCCACATCGCCGGCTGCCTGCCAAGCGTTTATGACATTCCCCATATCGTGGTGGATTCGAAATCGTACTTCACCAACACGACGCCGACCGGCCCCTATCGCGGCGCCGGCCGTCCGGAAGCCAACTACCTGCTGGAGCGCGTCATAGAGGCCGCCGCCAAGCAGACCGGGATGGATCCGGTGAAACTGCGGCAGAAAAATCTCATCAAGCCCTCGCAGTTGCCCTATCCGACGCCGCTCGGCCCGGCATACGACAGCGGCGAGTTCCCGGAAATTTTCCGGCAGGCGCTGGAAGCACATGACTACAAGGGTTTCAACAATCGCAAGAAGGATTCTGCGAAACGCGGCAAGCTGCGCGGCATCGGCGTCTGCGGCTTTCTGGAAATTTCCGGCGGACACTATCATGAACCTGCGCGCGTCGCCTTCAGGGACGGCAAGGTGGTCGTTTCCATCGGTGCAACGCCGCAGGGGCAGAGCCATATCACCGTCTTCACGCAGATGGTCGCCAAGCGCTTCGGCATTACAGATGCCGATGTGACCGTGACGCACGGCGATTCCGCACGCGACGTGCCGGGCTTCGGCGCGGTCGCCTCGCGCACAGCCATGCTGACCGGCAGCGCCGTCGCCGAAGCGGTCGACCAGGTGCTGGACAAGGCAGCCGAGGCGGCAGCCACCATGCTGCAATGCGACGTCTCGGACCTCGCTTACGAGAACGGTGCGTTCAGCCGCAAGGGCACAGGCCAGAAGGTCTCCCTTTTCGAGATCGACGCCCATGTGCGCGAGACCGGCAAGAAGGAAGGGCTCGATACGACGGCTGAAACCGATACTGGCCCGTCCTTCCCCAATGGCGTGCATATCGCGGAAGTGGAAGTTGACCGGGATACCGGCGAATTCGATGTCGTTTCCTACACTGCCGTTGGCGATGCCGGCATCCTGCTCAACGAGAAGGTCGTCGATGGCCAGGTGCATGGCGGCGTTGCGCAGGGCCTCGGCCAGGCGGTTGGCGAATATGTCCGCTACGATACAAGCGGCCAGCCTGTTGCTGCCAGCTTCATGGACTATCCGATGCCGCGCGCCGATGACATGCCGCCGATGAGGGTCATCCACCATCCGGTGCGCTGCAAGACCAATTACATCGGCGCGAAAGGCACCGGCGAGGCAGGCACGACCGCCGCGCCGCCGGTCATCGTCAACGCCATCGAAAACGCCATCGCGCCGGACCGGGTGCTGAACCTGCAAATGCCGGTAACAACGGAAGCGGTCTGGCGGGCGATGCGGGGATAGGAAGCACTCATTCCTGACTACTGAGACGCCGGCGTTCGGGCCGGCGTTTGCACGCTGAACGGTTGTTCCCTAGACTTGCGCAGCCCTTACATAATACGAACCTGCCGGACCGCTGCGAACAGGGGACGAAACGCACAATGACTCTCATCAACCGGTATCCGGCCATCTCCGACCTGGAGGAAAAAGCCCGGCGGCGTACGCCGCATTTCGCCTGGGAATACCTGACCAGCGGCACCGGACGAGAGGAACTCATACGCCGCAATATCGATGCGCTGCAGGCGATCGAGATGACGCCGGAAGTGCTGCCGGGCAAGCTCAGGCCCGATACGAAAGTGGAGCTTTTCGGCAGGACCTACGACCTGCCCTTCGGCTCGGCGCCGGTCGGCATGTCCGGCCTGATGTGGCCGGGGGCAGAAAAAATCCTGGCGCGCGCGGCGGCAAAGCACAATTTCGTATTCTGCCTCAGCACGGTTGCCTGCGAGAGCCCGGAGACGGTTGCCGAAATCGCTGGCGGGAACGCATGGTTCCAGCTTTATCCAACGCGCGACCAGAACACACAGAAGGACCTCATACGCCGCGCGAAGGGGGTCGGTATCAGAACCGTGCTCCTTACTGTCGACGTGCCGGTCGGCAGCCGCCGCGAACGGCAGTTGCGCGCCGGTCTCGCCATGCCGCCGCGCATGAGTGCAAAGACGCTCTGGCGAGTGGCATGCCGTCCGTCATGGGCCTTCGCGACGCTCGCCTACGGGAAACCACGGTTTCGTGCGCTGGAGCCCTATTTCAGCAACAGCAGCAATGCTGGCGCCATGCGCAGTCCCGCCGACTTTGTCGATGGATTGCAGGGGTGGGAATTTGTCGAGCAGATGCGCGATGCCTGGGACGGCAATCTCATCGTCAAGGGCATCCTGCGGCCGGAGGAAGCGGAGCGCTCCATCGCCATCGGCGCCGATGGCGTCGTCGTTTCCAATCACGGCGGGCGGCAGGTAGATGGCGCGCCGGCCTCCATCGACGTGGTGCCGGAAATTTTTTCGGCAGCGGGCGGGCGCACGAAAATCCTGTTCGACAGCGGACTGCGCGGCGGCCTCGATATCGCCCGCGCATTAGCGCTTGGCGCCGACTTCTGCCTGCTCGGGCGCCTCTTTCTCTATGCGGCCGCGGCCTTGGGAGAACGCGGCGGCGACCATGCCGCCGAGATTCTGAAACTGGATCTGGTCAACGCGATGATCCAGCTCGGCGCGAAGGATATTGCCGATCTCAGGCGCTATGCTCCGGCCAGCACAAAGGCCGGCCGGTAGCTGCCGTCTTTACACGCAGGTGTTTTCCAGCACGCCAAGGCCGGTAATCTCGATTTCCATCTTGTCGCCGGCTTTCAGGAATTTCGGCGGCGTAAAACCGATGCCGACACCGGCCGGTGTTCCTGTTGCGATAATGTCGCCGGGCAGAAGCGTCATGACGCCGGAGATGCATTCGATCAGCGTCGGGATATCGAAGATGAGATCCTTGACCACCGCGTTCTGCCGCAGTTCGCCATTGATCTTTGCGGTCACCTGCAGTTTCGTCACATCGCCAACCTCGTCTGCAGTGACGAGATAAGGCCCCATGGGGCAGAAACCGTCGAGGTTCTTGCCGAGAAACCATTGCTTGTGCTGGGCCTGCAGATTGCGCGATGTCACGTCGTTGACGATCATGTAGCCGAACACATGGTCGTAGGCCTTGTCCTTGGCGATGTTCTTGCCGCCCTTGCCGATCACGACGGCCAGCTCCGCTTCATAGTCGACGGAATTCGTCGGATCGGCGGATGCCGGAACCGGATCGCCGGGGCCAACGACAGTTGTGGAAGCCTTGGTAAAGATGATCGGGAATTCCGGTATGGCGTCCTTGCCGGCGGAAGCGTCGAAGCCGCTGTCGTGAAACTCCTTCGCATGCTCGTAGTAGTTCTTGCCGACGCAGATGATATTGCGGCGCGGAGCGGCGATGGGCGCCAGAAGCTTCGTCTTGCTCAGCGAAACATGGTCTCGCTCGCCGGCATTATCGATGGCCTGAATGGCCCGCGCCACACCGTCGGGACCGTTGCCGATTATATCCAGCAGCGATCCGCCCTCGGGAACGCAATGCGAGAGATCGACAATCTTTTTCTCGCCATCCAGCAATAGGCCCGGCGCCGGTTTTCCTTTTTTCTCGAACGAAACAAAGCGCAATGAACGACCCTCCTCAAACGCCGCCCGTTGCGGGCCGGCAGGCATGTGCCGGTTCCCATACAGGAAAACCCGCGGCAAGAAAACCTGCCGGAGCAAAAGACTCCGGGGACCTGCAGGATGGGCCGGAAACCGGCGCTTGTGCCGCGGGCGGCAAGCCTTGAACGCCCTGCCGCAGCGGGTAGAATGCGGGAGAAAAAGCATTAGCCTGCAAACCATCGGCACATCGGGAACTCTGAATGACCAGCACCGCCTCCATCAACACCAAAGACGCCCCGGTGCGTCCCGTCCGCCTCGGAGAGTGCCACTGCGTGATGGAGAAGCGGCCGGACGGCAGCATCATCGTGACCAATACGGGAACCCTGAGTCCCTACCCGGACAAGCTGACAGAGCGTCTCGACCATTGGGCCGATACTGCCCCCGACCGGCTTTGGCTGGCCGAGCGCGATGGAAACGGGGAATGGCGCAAGCTGACCTACGGACAGGCGCGCGAAGAGGTTCGCCGCATCGCCTCGGCGCTGCTGACCCGCGACCTGTCGCAGGAACGGCCGATCATGATCCTGTCCGGCAACGGCATCGACCATGCCCTGCTCGGCATGGCGGCCCTTTATGCCGGCATTCCCTACGCGCCGATTTCCCCGGCCTATTCGCTGCTGTCCTCGGACCATGGCAAACTGAAATACATCGTAGATCTGCTAACGCCCGGCATGGTGTTCGTGGATGACGGCGCGCCCTTCGCCAAGGCGCTGGCGAACGCCTTTCCGGCGGACGTGGAGCGCGTGTTCTGCCGCAATGCTCCGGCCGATGTGGCCGCCACGGCATTCGATGCGCTTCTGGCACACCAGGAAGATGCCGCCGCACTGGACAAGGCGCAGGCCAGCATCACGCCCGACACCATCGCAAAGTTCCTGTTCACGTCAGGCTCCACGGGCATGCCGAAAGGCGTCATCAACACCCAGCGGATGCTCTGCGCCAACATGGCCATGGCCACGGACCATTTCGCCTTCATGCGCGATGAGCCGCCGGTGACGCTCGACTGGTCGCCGTGGAACCATACTGCCGGCGGCAATCACGACTTCAACATCTTCATGTATAATGGCGGCACCTTCTATATCGACGAGGGCAAACCAACCCCCGGGGCCATCGAGGCGACAATCCGCAATATCCGCGAGGTTTCCCCGACCTGGTATTTCAACGTGCCGAAGGGCTACGACGCGATGCTGCCGTATCTGCGCGAAGATGCCGAGCTGCGCGAGGCCGTGTTCAAGAGGCTGCGCATGTTCTGGTATGCGGGCGCCGGCATGGCCCAGCATGTCTGGGACGGGCTGGAGGAAATGGCGGTCATGACCACCGGCGAGCGCGTCACTGTGCTCACCGGACTCGGTTCCACGGAAACGGCGCCCTTTGCCATGGGCGCCAACCAGCGCCTCGTCGGCCAGGGCAACATCGGCGTCCCCGCACAAGGCTGCGAGCTGAAACTCGTCCCCAACCAGGGCAAGTGGGAAGCGCGCTTCCGCGGGCCGCATATCACGCCCGGATACTGGCGACAGCCGGACCTCACAGCAAAAGCCTTCGACGAAGAGGGCTTCTATTGCATCGGCGATGCCCTGCGTTTCGCCGATCCCGAGGACTGCAACAAGGGCTTCATGTTCGATGGCCGCGTGGCGGAGAATTTCAAACTGTCCACCGGTACGTGGGTTGCCGCGGGCGCCCTGCGCGCCGGCTTCATCGACAATTGCGCGCCCTTCGTGCAGGACGTTGTCCTCGCCGGGCCGGATCGCGAATATATCGGCGCGCTCATCTTCCCCGACCTGGCCGGATGCCGAAAGCTCATCGGCAAGCCGGACGCCACCATGGCGGAGATCGCCGCATCTGCGGAAGTGAAGGCAGCGATCGCGGACAAGATGAAGACCTATGCGAAAACGTCTACGGGCAGTTCAAACCGCGTCGTCCGTGGCCTTGTTCTCGATACGCCGCCGCTGATCGACAAGAGCGAAATGACCGACAAGGGTTCGCTGAACCAGCGGGCGGTTCTCGACAACCGCGCGGACATGGTGGAACAGCTCTATGCGGAATCAGCGGGTGATCGCGTCATTGCGATCTGATTCCGTCTTCATAAAAACCAACAGGAGGAAACTTCATGGCCAGACCGAAGTCGCGCATGGATAACGGCAACGCCTTCAAGCTCGGCCTGTTCGGCATGAATTGCTCGGGCGGGTTGACCATGACCAAGGCGAAGGAACGGTGGGACCAGAGCTGGGAAAACAACCTTGCCGCAGCCCGTCTGGCGGAAGACGCAGGGCTCGAATTCCTGCTGCCTATCGGGCGCTGGCATGGCTATCAGGGCGAAACCGATACCGAAGGCACGACCTGGGAGACATTGACCTGCGCGACCGGCCTGCTGGCCGCAACGAAAGAAATCTCCGCCTTCTGCACCCTGCACGTTGCCTTCGCCAATCCGGTCTTCGCCGCCAAGCAGATGGTAACGGCCGATCATGTCGGCAACGGCCGTTTCGGCATCAATATCGTGTCGGGCTGGAACAAGGGCGAGTTCGGCATGTTCGGCGTCACGCTGCGCGAGCATGACGAGCGCTATGCCTATTCGCAGGAATGGGTCGAGATCGTCGAGAAGATCTGGAGCGAGAATGAGCGCTTCGACTACAAGGGGAAATATTTCGACCTGAAGGGCGTTCTCGGCAAACCCAAGCCGGTCGGCGGCAAGCGTCCGCTGCTGATGAGCGCTGGTGCGTCAGACGCCGGCAAGGCCTTTGCGGCGCGCCACGCCGACTGCCTTTTCATGACGATCTACGACATGGAGCGCGTGCCGGGCGATGCGGCGAAACTGCGTTCGCTCGCGCCTGCCGGCCGCAATCCGGGCGTCTATGCGAGCGGCCATCTGTTCACGCGCAAGACCGAGAAGGAAACGAAGGAATGGTACGATTACATCGTCCATGAAAACGGCGACTGGGAAGCCGCCAAGCACATCATCAATATTCGCGTCGCTGGCGGCGGCCAATCGGTCCCGCCGGAAGTGGTCAAGGAACGCGCGCCGCAACTGATCGCCGGTATCGGCACCTCGCCCATGGCCGGCAGCTACGACCAGGTCGCAGAAAAGTTCAAATATCTGCACGATTCCGGTCTCAGCGGCATGGCCATCGGCATGGTCAACTATTTCGAGGAGTTTCCGATCCTGCGCGATGAGATCCTGCCGCGGCTCGAGCGTCTCGGCCTGCGGCAGCCTTACAAACACTAGAGCATCGTGCGAAAAAGTGGATGCCGGTTTTTCGCTCTCAACGATGCTCTACTCTTTGGAACCGATCAGCTTTCGTGTCTTCACATAATTCCATTTGAAGACACGCTGATCTAGCGGAAACAATATTTCCAATGAAGCAGTTCGATTTCGTGATTGCCGGCTATGGTCCGGTCGGCGCCACCATGGCAAACCTGCTCGGCGGCGCCGGATTCTCCGTGGCCATCGCGGACCGCTATGCGGAAATTTACGACAAGCCGCGCGCCATCACCGTCGATCACGAAGTCATGCGGTGCTGGCAGGCCTGCGGGCTTGCGGACGAGATCGCCAAGGGCATCGGCATACACAATGGAACCGATTATGTCGGCGTCGACAATCAACTGATCAAGATTTTCAATCCGCTACCACCGCCCTATCCGCTTGGCTGGGCGCCAGCCATAACCTTCGTGCAGCCGGACCTTGAAGCGATCCTGCGCAACGGCGTCCAGCGCCATGCCAATGTGAGAGAATATCTCGGCTACGACGTGAGGCTGGTTGGCGAAGAGGCCGGCGGCGTTGACGTCAGTCTGTCTCCGGTGGACGGACAGGCGCGCGGCGAAGCGCCAGCGAATATCCGCTGCAAGTATCTGCTAGCCTGCGACGGGGCCAATTCATCGATCCGCAACGCCTGCGGTATCACCATTGAGGATCTCGGCTTCAACGAATGGTGGATCGTCATCGACGCCCATGCGCGCGACCTGTCAAAACTGCCGGCCCGATCGCATCAATACTGCCGGCCGTCGCGGCCCGGTACGCATATCATCGGCCCCGGCAATCTTCGCCGCTGGGAAATAAAGCTGCTGCCGGGCGAAACGCCGGACACTTTCAAGACCGACGAATCCCTGCGCGAGGTTCTGAAGCTCTTCGTCGATCCCGACGTTCTGGATATCTGGCGTTACGCCATCTACCAGTTCCATGCGGTCGTTGCCGACGACTGGCGCAAGGGCAATGTGTTCCTGATGGGCGATGCGGCGCACCGCATGCCGCCCTTCCTCGGCCAGGGCCTGTGCGCCGGCGTACGTGATGCATACAATTTTGCCTGGAAACTGGAACAGGTCGAACGGCATGGCGCTTCTCCTGTATTGCTCGACAGCTACCGCACCGAACGGCGTCCGCATGTAAAGACAGTCGTCGCCAATGCGAAGGACTTCGGCCTCATCATCGGCGAACTGGATCAAGACCGGGCGCGCGAGCGCGATCGCAAGCTGGGCGCAGAGCTTGCTAGCGGCACGGCGGAAACCATTCGCTCGAAGTTCATTCCCGATCTTGCCGGCGGCATTGTCGCGCGCGAAAGCCATGACGCGAATGCGCCGCTGGCGAAAGCCGCCGGTTCGCTGTTCGTCCAGCCGCGCGTGCTCGATACGGATGGAAACGAGAAACTGCTCGACGATGTGACCGGCTACCGCTTCCTGCTGGCAAGCGACGAAGCCACCGCAGCAGCCCTCTTCGGTGACACGCTTGCAACCATCGGGAAACTCGGCGGCCTGGCCGTGAGTATCGATACGGCAGGCAAGCCCGCCCGCACGTCGGAGGCAAACCGTCTCGCGCTCAGCGAAACGGACGGGCTTTTTACCGGCTGGCAGAAGAGCACGGGGTTCAAGGCCGCGCTGGTGCGCCCTGACCGCTATGTCTTTGGCGGCGCGCGCAATGCGGGGGAAGCAGGGCCGCTTGTCGCGAGCCTGTCCGGCGCTATGTTCGACGCATCATGACCCAGACCCGGACCAAAGACATGCTGGTGCTTGTCGACGAAAGCGACAACGAAACCGGCACGATGGAGAAGCTTGAGGCCCATCAGAAGGGCGCCCTGCACCGGGCGATTTCCGTATTCATTTTCGACGGGCATGGACGCGTGTTGCTGCAGAAGCGGCATATCGGAAAATATCATTCCAAGGGCCAGTGGGCGAATGCGACCTGCAGCCACCCGGCCCCCGGCGAAATGCCGTTCATGGCGGCGCGGCGCCGGCTGCAGGAGGAAATGGGTTTCGATTGCCCGCTGCGCTTCCTGTTCCGAATAGTCTACAGGCACGATGTCGGCGGCGGACTTACCGAGCACGAACTGGTGCATGTATTCGCGGGAACCTATGACGGGCCGGTGCGTCCCGATCCCAGCGAGGCCGAAGGCTATCAATGGATGGACTTCGACACGCTGGCAGCAGATGCAAAAAGGCAGCCGGAGCTTTATGCACCCTGGCTACGGATTTATCTGCAACAACACGGCGAACAACTGCGCGCCGCGGCGGCTCCACAGGGATAAAGTCCCCGAAGCCCTCACTTCATCGTGTTGAAGGCTTTCAGCACCGCCGCACGCGATGCGGCGGCTGCCTCGGCATGATAGCCCTGCTTGTGCGGCATGGAGAAGTTGTGCGATGCGCCGGAATGGACGGCGATCTCGGCATTGGCGTGGCTGGCATAAGCCCTCCCGATCGCCTCGACCTCATCCATTGGCACAACCGGATCGTCGGCGCCGAAGTGAAAGCTGACCGGACAGGTTACCTTGTCCGTCTCGTCGAGATGCTTGCCGATCATCGTGCCGTGGAAGGAACCTGCAGCATTGGCGCCGAAGCGGCTGGCAGCCAGATGGGCATAGCGTCCGCCGAAGCAGAAGCCGAGCACACCGACCTTGCCATTGCACTCGGGCCGGTTGCGCAGGTCGTTCATCAGGTCTTCGATATCCTTGATGCCCTGATCGAAGTCGAAGTCGTTATAGCGCTTGAAGGCCACTTCCATATCGGCGGTGGGGCCGGGAATCTGCCGCCAGAAAATGTCCGGCGTGGAAACGACGAAACCATCGGCAGCCCAGGCGTCTGCCAATTCTTCCATCTCCTTGTCGATACCGAAAATGGCGGTGATCATCAGGATGCCCGGCGCCTTGCCGCCACCTTCGGGGACGGACAGGCGGCCACCGAAAGTTTCACCTGCGCGCGTGGTATAAGTAATATCGGAACTCGGCATGCGATCCTCCCCTGTATGCCGTTGATGCGAGGCCGCAAGCTATCGCAAGCAGAGGCCGGAGGGCAAGCCGCCCTCCACTGCCTCTTCGCATGATCGGGCAATCACCGCCCGTGCTTGCCCACCGTCCAGCCATGACCGGCGAGGAACTTTTCTCCGACCTCGATCGGCTCGTCCTCCAGCGGCGTTCCCATCGTATCGTTCCAGCGATTGAGGAAACCGAAGACGGATATCACCGCGACGATTTCGACGATCTGTTCTTCGGTCCAGTGCTTGCGCATTTCCAGGAACATCTCGTCGGTTGCGTCATTCGGCACCGATCCGGCTGCCGCAGCGAGATTGAGGGCGGCGCGTTCGGCGTCGGAGAACAGCGGATGGGTCTGGTATTCCCAGATCGCGGCGAGCTTCTGCTCGTCCACGCCCAGATGCAGCGCGCCGCCAGCGGTATGGGCCATGCAATACTGACAGCCAGCAGCGCGGCTCGAGATATACGCAACCAGCCGCTTGAAGCCGTTGTCGACGGTGCTCGACTTGTCCCAGATACTTGCGGACATGGCGGCAAAGGCCTTCATGATTTCCGGGCGCCGCTGCATGATCAGCATGGAATTGGGGATGAAGCCGAGGTTCCTGATCGAAGCCTCGAAATTCGGCTTCAGGTCCGGGTTGTGATCAGCCGGCAACGGTGCAAGGCGCGCCGATGGTTTGACTTTCTGGTCCATGATTCTCTCCCTGTTGTTATTCTTCAGAATAAAGCAAATCAAAAAAAGGCGCTGCCCCGTATTCAGGCAGCGCCCTAACAAAAGCGTCAACACGGAATGCCGGTCAGTGATTGCGCACTTCCTGCGTATAGTCCTCGATCAGCGTGCGCGAGATATTGCCCGGCGTGAACTTGTAGGGGCCGATTTCGGAAACAGGCGTCACTTCCGCCCCCGTGCCGCAGAGGAAGCATTCGTTGAAGTTCGCCATTTCCTCCGGCATGATGCGGCGCTCGACAACTTCCATGCCGCGGCGCTTTGCCAGGTCAATGACCGTGCGGCGGGTGATGCCGTCAAGGAAACAGTCGGCGATCGGCGTATGGATCTTGCCGTCCTGGGTGAACATGACGTTTGCGCCGGTGCACTCGGCTACCCGTCCCTGCCAGTCGAGCATGATTGCGTCTGCATAGCCCTTGGCTTCGGCGCGATGCTTGGAAATGGTGCAGATCATGTAAAGGCCGGCTGCCTTGGAGTTGCAGGGTGCGGTCTTCGGATCGGGACGGCGATATTCCGCCAGGTCGAGCCGGATACCCTTCATCTTCTGGTTGACGTCGAACATGCTGGGCCAGTCCCAGACAGCAACGGCCACATGGATTTTCGAATTCTGGGCGGAGACCGCCATCATCTCGCTGCCGCGCCAGGCAACCGGGCGCACGTAACAGTCGGTCATATTGTTCTTCTCGACGACCAGCTTCTTGACCGCCTCGATTTCATCGACCGAATAGGGAATTTCATAATCCAGCAGGCGGGCGGAATTCTTGAAGCGCTCGGAATGCTCGCGGCTCTTGAAAATCACGCCGCCATAGGCCCGCTCGCCTTCGAAGACCGTGGAACCATAGTGCAAGCCATGGCTAAGCACATGCAGCTTGGCGTCTTTCCACGGAAGAAGCTCCCCGTTCATCCAGATGAAGCCTTCCCGTTGATCGAAAGGAAGAACAGACATTCAGTTAGCTCCCTGAGAAGTTTTTGCCCGCTGGACAGCACTATGCCGGTCAATGGCGGGAAAACCGGCGAAACGCCCCGGATTGAAGTGTTGACGACTAGCAATCTACCTGAAATATGTCAATATCACTGACTTAATTTTGGAAGCAGTATGACGTCCTTCGTTGCGCAGCGGCCAGATGGCGCGCAAACACCCACCCAAAGCGGCGGGGCTCCGGCAACAGACGGCAAGGGCAAGGACACCGCCGGCGCCGGGCCGGTCCCCGCGTCTGCCGAGCAGTCAGTTGAACCCATGTTCGACCTGATCGAATTGCTGTTCTTCGCCTATCGCGATTTCGTCGGCGATGCCGACCGGCTGCTTGAGAGATACAATTTCGGCCGCGCCCATCACCGTGTCCTGCATTTCGTCAACCGCAATCCCGGCCTGACCATCGCGGAACTTCTGGATATTCTGCGGATCACCAAACAGAGCCTCAACCGCGTACTGAAAGAGCTGATCGGACAGGGCTATGTGGAAACACGAGCCGGCACAACCGACAGGCGTCAGCGCAACCTCTATCCGACCGCCAGCGGCAAGGCGCTGGCGCAGGAATTGGCCCGGACCCAGAGCCGGCGGTTCCGCCGCGCGCTCGCTGCGCAACCGGAAGCCGGACGCGAAAATGTCATCAATTTCCTGCTATCCATGATAGACGAGAACGAAAGAGACAAGGTATCCGGCCTGATCTGGGGACGGGACGGACGCAGGACGCAGTCGAAACCGGAAGGCTGATACTGTGAGGGCCGGACCTGCGGAGCCGGAGCTGCGGACGGGTCGCATGAAACGGTATGGAACGCGACCATGAGGAACAACCATGGCCAATGACGACAATCGCGCCACCAACCGGAGCGGCGCTGCACAAGCCGAACCGCAGGACGATGCGGCGCATCTCCTGCTCGTCGACGACGACCGGCGCATCCGCAGCCTCATGTCGCGCTATCTCACGCGCACCGGCTATCGCGTTACAACCGCCGCCGATGCAGCACAGGCGCGCAGGCAAATGGAAGGCTTCACCTTCGACATGATGATTGTCGACGTGATGATGCCGGGTGAATCCGGCCTCGATTTCGTCACCTGGGTGCGTACCCATTCGCAAGTGCCCGTCCTGCTGCTGACAGCCCGCGCCGAGGCGGAAGACCGCATCAACGGGCTGGAAACCGGCGCCGACGACTACCTCACCAAGCCTTTCGAGCCGCGCGAACTGTCGCTGCGCATAGCATCGATCCTGCGCCGTGCAGCCCCGGCGCCTGCGACGGCAACGCCGCAAGTCATCCGTTTCGGGCCGTTCCTTTTTCATGTCGAGCGCGGTGAACTGCGCAACGGCGAAGAGACGGTGCGCCTGACCGAGCGGGAGCGGTCAATGCTGCAGATGCTTGCCCGAACGCCAGGCGAACCGGTAACGCGCGAGGAACTTGCCGGACCGATGGAATCGTCGAACGAACGCACCATCGACGTGCATATCAACCGCCTTCGCCGCAAGATAGAACGCGATCCGGCCAATCCGCTTTTCCTGCAAACGGCGCGCGGCTCGGGCTACCGCATCGTTACGGAAGCGTGACCGGATGCAGATGAGCCTGACCGGCTATTTGAGAAAACTTCGCGCACTTTGGCGCAGGTTTTCGCGCTGGATTGCCGGGCTGCTACCCAAGGGACTTTATCAACGCGCCCTGCTGATCGTGATCCTGCCGGTAGTAATCCTGCAAACGACCATCGCGTGGATTTTCATGGAGCGTCACTGGCAATATGTGACCGGGCAGTTGTCGGCGTCCACGGTCAATGAAATCGGCGCACTCATCGATCTCTACGAAGCCAATCCCAAGCAACCCTATTTCAAGAGCCTGGACCAGATTGCCAATCGCCGGCTGCTGATGGACATAGAGCTGCTGCAGGACAAATCGCTGCCGCCTGCCCTGCCCAAACCGTTTTTCTCGATCATCGATACCGCCCTGTCACGCGAGCTGTCACGGCAGATCGGCAAACCGTTCTGGATCGATACGGTCGGCAAGTCGAATCTGATCGAGATCCGCATCCAGCTGAAGGACGCGGTTCTGCGGGTGCTGACACATCGCAACCAGACCTATGCATCGAACTCGCATATCTTCCTGATCTGGATGTTCGCGATTTCCTTCGTGCTGCTGGTCATTGCGATCCTGTTCCTGCGCAACCAGATCCGCCCGATCGTCCGGCTTGCGAAAGCGGCGGAGGAGTTCGGCAAGGGGCGAGAGGCAAGTTTCCGGCCCCATGGCGCACTCGAGGTCCGGCAGGCCGGCCACGCCTTCATTGAAATGAAACGCCGCGTCGAGCGCGCCATCGAGCAGCGGACCATGATGCTCAGCGGCGTCAGCCATGACCTGCGGACCATTCTGACCCGCTTCCGGCTATCACTGGCTGTTCTGCCCGAAGGGCCTGAACTGGAGGAACTGAACAGCGACGTGGACGAGATGCAGCGCATGCTGGAAGCCTATCTGGACTTCGCCAAGGGCGCGGCCAGCGAAGCGGCGACGGAAATCGATCTGGCGGACATGCTGCAGCAGATCAAGGCCGATGCCGAGCGGCACAATCATCCATGCAAGGTGTCGATCAGCGGCACTCCGCTGGTCACGGTGCGGCCGGATGGTTTCAAGCGATTGCTGGTCAATCTGGTAGCGAACGCCCAGCGCTTCGGCTCGAAGATCGAGGTGAGCGCCGCGCATGAGGGACGGTTTCTGGTCATCAACGTCGACGATGATGGCCCTGGCATACCGACCGAGGCACGCGAGGATGTGTTCCGGCCGTTCTTCCGGCTGGACCAGGCGCGCAACCAGGACAACGCCGGCACCGGGCTCGGACTGGCCATTGCCCGCGACATTGCGCGTATTCATGGCGGTGACATTCAACTGTCCGACAGCCACCTCGGCGGCTTGCGGGCAAGCGTTCGCGTGCCATTGTGACCGCGCGCCATTGGTCCAATGGCAAGTAATTCACAGTATTGATATGGCCCGATGCGAATCTTGCGGAATTCAAACGCTTTGTTAACTTGCCCGTCCCTCCTGGCTCCCGAGCCCGGCCAAATTAACCTATTTTGGCGTTTGAACCAAAATTGTTCCAAATTTTTCGGAACTTAGGGCTTTCTTCAGCATAGCCGTGCATCCTCTCCACACTGACGAAAGTGGCGGGCAAGATGATCGACGGCGGGCTCAAGTATTTCAACCGGTTAATGGGCGGCGAATACTGCATGTTCGGCCGATCGCGCGCCCCCGATCACCTTGCCGGGGTATTCCGGGCCGAGCAGATCAACGCCATAAGACGCCTTACGCCCGGATTGATGGCCGGCAATATCTGCAACGCGATCGTCGGCCTGCTGGCAACGGCAAGGTCTGGATACTGGCCGCTGAGCGTCCTGTGGGCCGCTGCCGTGATCGGTTTCTCCGTCCGCCGCTCCTGCGCCACAGGCAGTACCGGTTCCGCGAACGGGCGCACGAGGTTTCGCCATCAGCGATCCGGCGCGCCGTCATCAACGCCATGGCGCTCGGGCTGCTCTGGGCCTGCCTGCCGATCCTCTTCTATCTTGATCCGACGCCCAGCAACCAGATGCTGAGCATCTCGATTGCGGCGGGCATGATTTGTGTCGCGGCCTTCTCCCTTGCGTCCATCCCGCCTGCGGCGCTCGGCTTCGTCCTTCCGCTGGCCGGAACCGGCCTTGCCAGCTTTTTCCTGCGCGGCGGCGCCGACCCGTTCCTTGTTATGATGCTGACAGCGGCCCTTGCCCTGACCCTGCAGCGCGCCATCTACTCCTACCACGACCAGCTCATCAAGAAGGTGGTCGATCGCGCCACGGCTGAAGAGCATGCGCGCAAGGACGCCCTGACCGGCCTGCTCAACCGCAAGGGCTTTGAGGAATATATCAACGAAAAGGCGGTCGAGCCGATGAAGCGGCACGGCAAGGGCTTTACCGTGATGTATCTCGACCTCGACGACTTCAAGCTCATCAACGACACATTCGGCCATGTCGCCGGCGATGAATTGCTGCGCCGCGTCGCCGAACGACTTTCCAACTCCGTACGTCCGGAAGATTGCGTGGCGCGTCTTGGGGGCGACGAATTCGGCATCATCGGTTGCGAGATTACCGATCCGCGCGTTGCGGGCGTTATCGCCGACCGTATCATCCGGGCGCTGGAAGCACCGGTTTATATTTCGGGCAAACCGGTCCTGTGCCGGACCAGCATCGGTATCGCACTGGCGCCGGCGGATGGAGAAGACGCCGCCAGCATCATCAAGAATGCCGATCTTGCGTTGTATTTCGCCAAGCGCAACAAGCGCGGCGACTTTGCCTTCTTCCGCAGCGAAGTCGACGAGCGCGTCCAGGCGCGGAAGAAGATCGGCCAATCCCTGCGCGGCGCACTGGAGCGCGACCAGTTCTATCTCGAATACCAGCCGATCTATTCAACCATCAACAAGCGCGTCACCGGCTTTGAGGCGCTCCTGCGCTGGGCGCATCCGGAATACGGCCGCATCGCTCCATCGGATTTCATCCCGCTGGCGGAGGAACTTGGCCTCATCCAGGATATCGGTGAGTGGGTGATTGAATCAGCCTGTCAGGCGCTGGCGGAATGGCCGGAAGATGTCCGCATCAGCGTCAACTTCTCGCCCCTGCAGCTGAAAAGCCCGACACTCGTACAGTTCACGCTGGATGCGCTGGAACGGCACGGCATCAGGACCAGCCGGTTCGAAATAGAAGTGACGGAATCGGTGTCCATGGAAGGCGATGCGAAATCCCTCGCCGTGCTGGAGACGTTCCAGGCAAACGGCATATCCATTGCCCTCGACGATTTCGGCACCGGCTTTTCATCGCTCGCGCATGTGTGCATGCTGCCGATATCGCGGATCAAGATCGACCGCTCTTTCGTGGCCTCCTGCCTGACATCGCCCCAGTCGCTGGCGGTGATCCAGGCGATCACCGGCCTGGCGCGAAGCCTCAGGCTGGAAGTCGTTGCCGAAGGGGTCGAGACGCTGGCCCAGTATCACATGATCGCCAGCCACGGCTGCGAGGAAATTCAGGGCTTCCTGCTATCGCCCTCGCTGTCGCGCGCGGATGCAACGAAGATGGCCAACCAGGCGGAGCCGGTCCTGCGCAGGTGGCGTAAGACCCTCACCATGCGCCTGTGCAAGGTGCGCAATCGCCATCAATGCCGCGCGTGCCTGCCGCCATGGCGCGAGCCGCGCGCTGACCGGCGTTCGTCCTCGTCAGTGTCGTCGACATATCCGCCAGCGTCGTAGCCAGCGTCGCGGCTGTCGTCGTAGTCCTCATCGCGGCCGCGCCGCCGCAGGCCCGACATACGGCCGCGCACCCGCTCCTCGAAGCGCCGCCCGCCAGCGAACAGCGCCCCGGCGAATGTGCGGAACGGCGCGGCGATACGGTCGATGTCCTCGGCCCAGCCGACCAGCCGCCCGCCCCGCTCCAGTTCCCGGTCGAGCGCCGCCATCGTCTTGTCGAGCCCTTCGCTGTCGTCGTCCAGCCAGACCGAAACGATCCGCCGCCAGGCAAGCACGAGCCCTTGCAGCTTGACCGCGCCGACAGCGCCCTCGCTGTCGATATTGGCCGCCTCCAGCATGAAGCGCATGGAGTTCAGCGCCACGGAATTCAGCGCCAGTGCCGAAGCCGGGTCGGTCGCGACCCAGCGGCTCACCTCGCGCAGGCCCTCGCGGTAGGGCGCCATGGCGTCGAGGCGGCGCATCAGCACGTCGAACAGCCGGTCGCGGGCAGGTTCGCCGAGCAGGTCGTCGCTGGTCCCCGCAAGAACCTTGTGGTCGATCATCTTGGCAAAGCCGGCGAGAACCGCGCCCTTGGACGGAAAACTGTCGCGGAAGTCGGCCAGCGTCAGCCTCGCCTTCAGGGCGATATCGGTCATGGTAATGTCTTCTATCCGCGACGTCGCGGCGAGGGCCATCATCGCCTCGACGATGCGGGTGCGCTTGTCCGGTGCGGGCGCGGCAGTTGCAGCTGCCGGGTCTTGCGAGGTTTGTGCGCCGGGCTCGGTCATTGGAATACTCCGCTCTGGATCGAACGCTTATAAGATCAATCTAGTGCAAAGCGGTGGCAATACCAAGGCGCGGTTCAGCACAGGGCGTGCATCAGCCGGACAGTTCCTGCGCACGCCGTTTTGCCGCGGCGATGGCCTTTTGCATCAGCGGGGCAAGACCATCTTCCGCCATCAGCACATCAAGCGCTGCGGCCGTGGTGCCACCGGGCGAGGTGACGTTGATGCGCAGCTGGGCGGCATCCTTGCCGGCATCGCGATGCATCAGCTCGCCGGAACCTTCGACCGTGGCGCGGGCAAGCCGCTTGGCAAGGTCCGCCGGCAGCCCCGCCGCCTCGCCCGCCTTCGCCATGCACTCGACCAGATAGAAGACATAGGCCGGGCCGGAGCCCGACACAGCCGTTACCGCATCGATCAGCCCCTCGTCGTCCAGCCAGACGACCCCGCCAATGGCGGCCAGCAACGCCTTCGCCAACTCCTGCTGCGCTGCCGATGTTTCGGCGCTGGCGGCAGCGCCGGTAATGCCGCGGCCTACGGCAGCGGGCGTATTGGGCATGGCGCGCACAACCGCCTTCGACGGCAGGCGCGCGGTCAGATCGCCAATCGTCTTGCCGGCAAGGATGGACACAACCAGCGTGGCGGGGCCGACATAAGCGGCGATATCGCTGGCCGCCTCGTCCAGCATCTGCGGCTTGACCGCGAGAACCAGAACCTCCGGCGCTTCCGACAGGGGCCCCGGGTTGATGGCAATGTCGTGCTGTTCGGCCAGCGCCTGCATGTCATCGGCAACGAAAGGATCGACGATGGTGATCCGCTCGCCCGGCATGCCGAGAGACAGCCAGCCGCGCAGCATGGCGCCGCCCATCTTGCCCGCACCGGCCAGCACCAGCGATGCCGGCCATGTCGTCTGTCCACATGTCGTCTGTCCAGAAGTCACGCCTCGCCCTCGGTTTCAATCATCGCGCTTGCCAGCGCCTCCTGTGCGGTTTTACCGGCCCACAGGACAAATTGAAACGCCTGATAGTAGCGCTCGGACGAGGAAACGGCGACCTGCAGCACCCGCTCGCACTGCTCGGCGCTGGGGGCGAGGCCGCCAGACAGCACCATGGCATGGCGGTAGATGATCATGCCCTCCGACCTCCAGAAGCCGAAATGGCCGACCCACATCTGCTCGTTAATCAGCGCCACCAGGTTCTGTAGTTCACCATTGCGGCGCTCGTTGCGCTTGATGTCGAAGGCGCAGGAAACGTGCAGGGCCTCGACATCCTCCAGCCAGGTGAAACACACCTGATAGTCGCACCAGCCGCCGGAGACAGTCATGGTGATCTCGTCCTCGCCCTCGCGGTCGAACTGCCAGTCATTGGTCTCGGCAATGGTCTCTACAACATCGACCGGATGGGAGGGTCGTATCGAAGCGCTCGACAACATCGGCATTCAGGGGCCCAGCTTTTTTCAACAGGTATGGAACAGGCGGAACGATCGGACGCTTCACGCAAGCAGGGAATGTCACGCAGGGTCCGGCAGGAGCGAACGCACGCAACCGCGACAGACACAGCCACTGCACCGGATACAGCCAATGCAACGCAGAACGGTCCCGAACTTCAGGCGCCTGCGAGAAACCAGCGCCGACTCAACTCGTTCGTGCAAGGTGATGGATTCGGCGATTCACGTCCATCCCGTAACAGAGTGTGTCCACAGCCATGACAGGAATGCGACGACAGGTGAGTCAATTCGCCGCGCGGGGGGAGTGCTGAAGCGCTCTACTCATGCGAAGTGATCAGGCATCGTGACGACGCCCTCCACATTCCCGGACAAGCATCGCAGATGCGCAGACCCGGAATCCAGGGGCCGGTTTACATAGTCAGTGTCTGCGGCATCCACTTATACCCTCCTCGCTTGCGGGGAGGGTCGGCGCTGCGACTCGCGTCAGCGAGTTGCGGCGGCGGGGTGGGGCGCGACGTTTGGCGATGGCCAGTGCTGTCGTGTCTGGCAATGCTGTTGCCCCACCCCGCCCTGCGGGCGACCCTCCCCGCTGCAAACCGGGCCTGCCCGGGTTTGCTTATTCTGTATGCCGAAGTCGGGTAGACCCGACTTCGGTGCCGGGGAGGGTATGGAATCGCTGCGCCGCGGAAAATTTCACTGTTTTATCCCCCACCCTGCCGGCGTGCTTATCCTGCGCCAGTCTCCCGCTGCAACGGGACGTTCCGGAGCGGTTCGGTGCGTGGCGGGAGAGCGGTTCCTCCGGCGCGGGTCTCTTACCGGGAGCGCGTGCCCGGGGCGGTTCCGACACGTTTGTTTGCGCATCAACTTGTCCGAAAAGCCTTCAACTTTTCGGGTTGATGCGTAGGCAAGCTAGCGCCCGACCGTCGAGCATTATGACTCGTCTGTGCAATGCGCACTGGGGATCGGCTGTCCGGACAGCGTGCTGTCGGGGCATCCGGTGGAAGAGCGGGAGTTCGGGACTGCAAAATGCCGCGCGCTGTTCGACGTCCGGGCACATGTCCGGGCGGAGAGGCCGCATGGTTCTTATCCAAAGCCGTGCGGGGAACGCCGGGTTGCCGGCATTAAAATTACAGATTGGTGACCCGGCGTTCCGCGCCCCGTTACTGATTTTCAGTTCCCAAAGACCCGGCATCGCGCGCGGGATCGCGGGCGGCTGCCTACTTCTCCTTCAGCTTCGCTTCCAGCTCATCGAGGCGCCTGGCGAGCTTTTCATTCTCGTCGCGGGCAAGGGCGGCCATTTCCTTGACTGCCTCGAATTCCTCGCGGGTAACGAGGTCCATCTTCGACAGGAAGCGTTCCATCTGCGACTGGGCCATGGTCTCGAATTCGCGGCGCAGGCCCTGGGTAGCGCCAGCGGCATCGCTCATCAGGCGGGCCAGGTCGTCAAAAAAGGGGCTGCGGGACTGCGCCATCGGGTCTCTCCATCTGTTGTTGCGGCACTGGATAGCACAAAACCATGGCGCGTGCATGGCTTCCGCAACAATCCCGGATACGCGCGCCGCGCTTGCGGCCTGCATGGTTATCGGCGATACAGGAAGGCAGTTCCGGGTGCGGTCAGAGGCGCCCGCCATCAGGAGGAAAGCATGACAATCACCACTTTCGCCCGCGCTGCCGGCGCAGCTGCGCTTGCCGCTTCGGCGGCGCTCACCCTCGTTCCTGCAAGGGCCGCCGAAAAGCCCTTCGACGCCAAGCAGGTCAAGATGGTCATCGGCTTTGGCGCCGGCGGCGGCTACGACCGATGGGCGCGCACCATCGCCGACCACATGGGTAAGCACCTGCCCGGCAAGCCGAAGATGATCGCCCAGAACATGCCGGGCGCCGGCAGTTTCGTTGCGCTCAACTGGCTGACCTCCATCGCGCCGAAGGACGGCACGGTCATCGCCGCCGTCGCGCGCGATGCCGCGCTCGGTCCGCTGACCGGCAACACACGCGCCAAGTTCGATCCGCTGAAGCTGTCGTGGATCGGCACGCCGACCGGCGAGACCAATGTCTGCATTTCCTACAAGCGCGCCAAGGTAAAGACCTTCGACGACCTGAAAAAGATGCAGCTGCTGGTTGCCGATACCGGACCCGGCACCGGCACCCATGTCTATCCGAAAGTGCTGAACGCCATCATCGGCACGAAGTTCAAGCTGATCGCCGGATACCAGTCTTCCAGCACCGCCTTTCTCGCGATGGAGCGCGGCGAAGTCGACGGCATCTGCGAAAGCTATGACAGCGTCGTCAACAAGCGCCCGACATGGGTGAAGGACGGCACGGTGAACGTGCTGTTCCAGGCCGGCACGCAGCCGGAAGCGAAGATCAAGGCGCCGTTCATTCTCGATCTCGTCAAGGATCCCGAACAGGTGCAGGCGATGAAGTTCCTCTATGCCGGACAGGGCATCGGCCGTCCCTATGTCGCGCCACCGGGCATGTCGGCGGAGCGGCTGAAGCTGATCCGCGACGCCTTCGCCGCGACGATGAAGGATCCGGATTTCCTGAAGGACGCCAGGCGCCAGAAACTCGACGTGGAGCCGAAGAGCGGCGAGCAGCTGGAAAAGATCATGAAGGACATCTACGCCACGCCGAAGCCGCTGGTGGAGAAGATCGGCAAGCTGATCAAGTAGGCGTTGCTACTTGCTGGATGCATACGGTCCCGCGTTGCGCAGGCAGCGCGGGATTTTTATCCCCCTCCGGTGTATGCCGACTAATCTCAGGCAATCAGATCGCCAGCGTGAGCCCATGCCCGGGTATAGCGCGCCCCGTCATGCGGCCCTGCCCGTCTGTCTCCGGCCAGCCGTCGAACATCGGCTCGAGCAGCGGGAATTCCTCTATCCACTGCACGCAGGTGGAAGCGCAGGCGACATGAACGAAGAGGCCGGGAAGGAAATGCGGCGACAGGGCAATGTCGAAGCTGGATGCGACCGCGCACATATCGAGCACCGGCGTCAACCCGCCGACCATGGCAAGATCGGGCTGGATCGTGTTGACCAGCCGCTCGGCGATAAACGGCTGGAAACTGTGCGCGCCCTGCAAATGTTCGCCCGAGGCGACAAGGCCGGGCTCTGCGGCGGCTAATGTGCGATAGCCCTCGATCGCATAGGCCGGCATCGGTTCCTCGACGAACAGCAGGCCCTGGTCGCGGGCGCAGGCGAGCAGCCAGCGGGCAGAGGCCAGATCGCATTTCTCGTTGGCGTCGGTTATCAGGTGGACATGATCGGGAACCGCCTTGCGCACCGCTTCCAGCAAGGCCGCATCGGATCGCGCGCCCTTTACGCGCGGTTTCAAGGCGCGCAAGCCGCGCTCCACCTGCGGCAGCGCCGAAGCCACCGCTTCCTGCGGCGATTGCGTGGCGTTGAAGGAACCCGAGCCGTAAACGTCGACGGCCCGGGCCGCACCGCCCATGGCGGCATAAAGCGGCAGGTTCTGGCGCTTTGCCCACAGATCCCACATGGCAACATCCAGCGCCGCCAGCGCGATCACATTGGGGCCAAGGCCGGTGCGGTTGAAGCCAGAGGCAACCTTGCGCCACAGCGCTTGCGGCGGGATCAGCTGCTGGCCTGCGGCGTATTTCGCAACCTGGTCCTGCGCTGCGGCAAGTACAGCATTGGCTCCGCCGCCCAGCACATAGGAAAAACCAAGCCCGGTCGCACCATCGCTGTCGGTCAGTTCGACCAACAGGACATCGACTGCCGCAACCCCCGACCCGCCTACCGGCTTGTCGAGTTTGAAGGCATGAATGCGGGCATCGGCTCTGGCAATTGTCGCAGGCATGATGGATTCCGTTTGCGTTTTGCGTCTGCGCCGAAACTGCCAGATGTTCGCGCTGGCCGCAAATCATCGCCGGTGCGGTCCAGACCCGCAGCAATTCCCCCTATCGGCAAATTGCGGTAAGTTGTTCCAATGTGCGCCCATGGAGCCCAGCCTGCTAGCCTGCCGCGAAAGTTTTTTCTCGCGATGATCGCTGCCGCTGTTGTTTTCTTCTGTACGGAAGCCCCAGGCGCCCTCTCCCAGGCGAAACTGCGAAACGAAAGTTACGATGCCGGGCTGAAAGCATCGCGTGCGGGAAAATACAAACAGGCTGCCAAACTGTTTCAAAAGGCGGCTCGGGAAGGCGTACTGGATGCATTCTACATGCTTGGCCTGCTGCACCAGACCGGCATCGGCGTTGCCAGGAGCCACCGGGATGCGCTCATCCTTTATCGGCATGTCGCGCTTCAGGGACACCCCCGCGCACAGGCGAAGATGGCGCAACTGATCGCGGATGGCAAAGGCACGCGCGCCGATCCCGTTACAGGTTTCATGTGGTACGAAGTGTCGGTCCAACTGGGCAACTCATCGGCGATCTCCGAGCGTCTGAAACTTGCCGTCAGGATGAAGCGGTCCGACATCGAACAGGCACGCAGGCGCGCGCGCGAATGTCTGAAAAGCAAATTCAGGACGTGCTGAACTACGTTTCCAGCAAGCCGCTACATGCCCGGATAGACCGGTCCGCCTCCGCCCTCCGGCGGCACCCAGTTTATGTTCTGCGCCGGATCCTTGATGTCGCAGGTTTTGCAGTGCACGCAGTTCTGCGCATTGATGACGAAGCTCGGGTCCTTCTTGTTTTGCTCATCCGCATAGACGACTTCATACACACCGGCCGGACAATAGAGCCGTGCCGGTTCGCCGTATTCCGGCAGGTTCCTGTCGATGGGTATCGACGGATCGGCCAGCTTCAGATGCACCGGCTGATCCTCTTCATGATTGGTGTTGGACAGGAACACCGAGGACGGCTTGTCGAACGACAATTTGCCATCGGGCCTGGGATAGGTAAGCGGCGTGACCTCGGACAGTTTTTTCAGGGACGCATAATCAGGCTTGCCATGGCCCAGGGTGCCGAAAATCGAGAAACCGAACAGGCTGTTGGTCCACATGTCGAAACCGCCAAGCGCTATGCCAAGCAGCGTGCCGAATTTCGACCACAGCGGCTTGGCGTTGCGCACCTTGTGCAGGTCCTTGCCGATTTCCGAGGAGCGCCAGGCATTTTCGTAGGCGATCAGCTCGTCATGCTCGCGGCCGGCGGCCAATGCTTCCTGGACATGCTCGGCCGCCAGCATGCCGGACAGGACGGCGTTGTGCGAACCCTTGATGCGCGGGACGTTGACGAAACCGGCAGCGCAACCGATCAGCGCTCCACCGGGGAAGCTGAGTTTCGGCACACTCTGGTAGCCCCCCTCGGTAATGGCGCGCGCGCCATAGGCGATGCGGCGGCCTCCTTCCAGCGTTTCCGCAACCATCGGATGATGCTTGAAGCGCTGGAATTCGTCGAACGGCGAGAGCGTGGGGTTCTGGTAGTTCAGATGCACGACAAAGCCGATGGAAACGAGATTGTTCTCCATGTGGTAGAGAAAAGATCCGCCGCCGGTGCTGTTGTCGAGCGGCCAGCCGAAGGAATGCTGCACAAGACCCGGCTTGTGTTTGGCCGGGTCGACCTCCCACATCTCCTTCAGCCCGATACCGTATTTCTGCGGCTCGCGATCCTTGTCCAGAGCGAACTTTGCAATGATCTGCTTGGACAGCGATCCGCGCGCGCCTTCCGCCAGCAACGTATACTTGCCGCGCAATTCCATGCCGCGGGTGTAAGCGCCCTTTTGCGAGCCGTCCTTTGCAACGCCCATGTCGCAAGTCGCGATACCGCGTACCGCGCCGCTGTCGTCGAACAACAGTTCGCTCGCGGCAAAGCCAGGGTAGATTTCCACGCCCATAGCCTCGGCCCGCGCACCAAGCCACTTGGCAACATTTCCGAGCGAGCCGGTAAAATTGCCATGGTTGTTCATCAGCGGCGGCATCAGGAAATTCGGCAGCCGGAAACCGCCCTTTTCGCTGAGCATGAAGAAGCGATCCTCCGTCACTTCCACGGTCAGGGGACGGTCGGGGTCCTCGCGCCAGTCCGGCACCAGCTTGTCCAGTCCGGACGGGTCGATCACCGCGCCAGACAGGATATGGGCGCCGACTTCGGCACCTTTTTCAACAACCACGACGGTCGCTTCAGCGTTGAGTTGCTTCAGGCGGATAGCAGCGGCAAGCCCCGCCGGTCCGGCGCCGACGATCACCACATCGTAGTCCATACCTTCCCGTTCGGGCAGGTCGGCGGCATTTTCCTCGACCATGAAACATCCTCGCAATCGAAATATACGGGTACGGTTTTAGCGTCCGAAGGCCGGCAAGGCAAAGCCGGGACGCGTTCTGGCTGTTCACATTCGGAAATTCCTTGCTCAAAAGGGCAAATAATGAACAAAAGATCGCGGCCGGTAGTCAGAAGCCCCGGGGAAGGGATATAGTCGTCCCATGCAACAGACCGACGCCGCCATCCTCGACCGCGAGCAACTCATCGCCCTGACGCGATGGTTCGCCGATATGGGTGTCGACTGCATTCTGTCAGAAGAGCCGCACGACCGCTTTGCCGAGGCGCCCCAGCCTGCGCCGGCTTCGCCCGGTCATCAGGCAGGCAGGCAGGGACCCGGCGGCAAGCCGCCGCTTGGCCATGTCAGCGCCGGGGACCGTATCGTCCGCGCCAGTCCAGTGGCGGCTCCACCGCCGCCGGATCAGGGGGCGCTTTCTGCCCGCGAGGCTGCCGCCGCCGCACATGATCTGGATGCCCTGCAAGCAGCGCTTGAAGCCTTCGAAGGCTGCGCACTGAAACGCACGGCCAGCCGGCTGGTCTTTGCCGACGGCAATCCTGCTGCAAAGGTGATGTTCGTGGGCGAGGCGCCAGGCGCCGACGAAGACCGTCAGGGCAAGCCGTTCGTCGGCCGCGCCGGACAATTGCTGGACCGGATGCTCACGTCCATCGGCCTAGATCGAGAAAACGTTTACATCGCCAATGCCGTTCCGTGGCGCCCACCCGGCAATCGCACCCCGACGCCGCAGGAAACGGCCATCTGCCTGCCCTTCATCCGCCGCCAGATCGAACTCGCCGATCCGCAAATTCTTGTATGCATCGGCGCCTCCGCAGCGCAGACGCTGCTAGGAATCAAGGAGGGTATCACCCGCGCACGCGGCAAGTGGTACGACTACGAAATCGCCGAGGGTCGCAGGATCCGGGCAATTGCGATGCTGCACCCGGCTTTTCTCTTGCGCTCGCCTGCGCGCAAGCGCGAAGCATGGACGGATCTGCGATCTTTGAAAAAGGCGCTGGAGGAGAAGACGTAGCCTAACCAGTCCTATTGACGCGCGATCAGGGAGCGGGGAGCAGTTGACAGATGTCAAAGTGTAGCGGGCGTCGTACGCTATCTTTTGCAAAGAAATTCCCAGAACTCCGGAAGGAATATTGCGCATGATATTATCGCCAGGAAGAATCCTGCTCGCAGCCGCACTCACGATTGTGTCAGGCGTATGTTACGCTGGACCGTTTCAGGATTTTGAAAATCAGGCGCGTACAGCCTATGGCGCCTATCGCGCTGCCCTGTTCAGTACCAATACAGGTAACGTCGAAAAATCCATTGCGGCCGCGGAGAAATTCTCGCAAGGCTGGTCCGGTCTCACGGCAAAGTGGTCGGCTAATCCGCCGCCGCAATATTCGACGGATGCGGCTTTCGCAAAAGACATGAAGGAGATCTCCGCAATCGCCAGCAAATCGCT
>JAPOIA010000200.1 GCA_029979185.1 Alphaproteobacteria bacterium
GTCATCCCGGGCGCGCCGAACGCGAACCCTGGAAGGTTTTGTTGAGGAGAACGATCCCGGACAATTGCCGCGCAATGTCCGGGACGATCCGCCTGGTTCAGGAGCGCATCATGACCAATCCGGTTATCAACATAGCCGACATTGAATTCATCGACTGGGGCAGGGGGGCGGAACGCCCCGGTGCAGGTGTCGCGCCGGAAAAATACAAGGCGCAACTGGGTTATGTAGCGCCGAAGATCGGCGCGCAGAAGCTGGGATACAACATCACGGTGCTTGCACCGGGCAAGGCAGCCTTCCCTGCGCATAGCCACCGCGTCAACGAGGAAATGTTCTTCGTGCTGGAAGGGCAGGGCGAGCTGCGCGTCGGCGACAAGACATATCCGGTAAAGCAGGGCGATTTCATCGCATGCCCGCCGGGCGGTCCGGAAACCGCCCATCAGATTTACAACAATTCTCCCGCCGACCTGAAATATCTTGCCGTCTCGACCATGATGAGTCCCGAGATCGCCGAATACCCCGACAGTGGCAAGACCGGCGTCTATCACATGCGCACCGACGCCGACGGCAAGCCCGATCCCTGGCGCTACATCAGCCGCGTGGATGGCGGCACAGTCCCTTATTGGGACGGGGAATAGCGGGATCCACGCCCTCGCAGAATTGACTTGCCGGCTTCATCGCGCTGCGCTAACTCTTAAGCTGCATCGGAGTGGAAGGAACTTGCGAAGAATCGCATACATTGTTCTGGCTTTTGCCTTGGCGTTGTTCCCGCTCGCCGGAACACTCACGTCTGCTGCGTCAACTCAAGGCGGTGCTTCTGTGGCAAGCGCTGATGCCGATGCCCATCATGGAAAATCCAATGCCTTCGCGGCCAAATCAGTGACCGGCCAAAGTCATGCCGAAGCGACAGCGCATCACATGCATAAGGGTCATTCATTGCATGGGCAGGCCCAGCAAGCGGCGTCAATGCTGATGCAAGCGGATGCAGATAACGGCGGGTCTTCCGCAAATCATGGCTCAAGCTGTTGCGATGGCGCGCCTTGCGTTCCGTTCGTGCTGGCAGTGCAGCCGGGCGGATGCTTTTATCGTGTGGGGCCAAAGCGCTTCGTGCAAAGCTCGCCGGTTGCGCCTGCCAGTCTTACGCTTCCCGCACCGGAACGTCCTCCCAGACAACCAGCCTGACAGGCCGGTTCTCGCTGCGCGCGGGCCAAGTGATCGCGCAATCCCGTCATACCGGCCAGTAAAATGCGCGCGAATGGAAGGTTTCATGTGCATCACGTTCCGCAATACATTGGTCGAAAAATGAAAAACTTGTTGCCACTGGCGCCGGTCCTGCTGGCGCTCGCTGGCTGTGCCGCCGAACCGTTGCCGGCAATCAGTCCGGCATCGTCCCGCCACAGCCCTGCAAATCCGGCTGCTCCGGCCGTTCGTTCGTCCTATCTCTCCGTTACATCGGGATACAGGCACTACACCCCTGTGGCGGCGGGAGACTGGCGTCAACTCAATCGCCGCGTCGCGCCCCGGCCGCAACCTTCACAGGGAGGTCAGAGTCATGCGCATTGATGTACCCCGGCGCTTGTCGAGGCCCGCCACAGCCGTTGCAGCAGGCTTGCTGCTTGCCGGTTGCATGAAGGTATCTCCGGATGCCGGCTTCGGGCCGGTTGCGTTCATTGCAGAGCGGGATCTGGGAAAGGCGGCAGTCAGGATTTCCGGTCCCGCAGATGAAGCCTATGTCGCTGGCAAGGTCAAAGATCTGCTTCGGAAGGGCCTGACCCCGGACCGGGCCGTCCAGATCGCCATCCTGAACAATCGCGGACTGCAGGCAGCGTTCAACGATGTGGGCATATCGGAGGCGCAATTCGTTCAGTCCGCGTTGCTCCCCAATCCGACAGTCTCGCTCGCCGGTATCAAGGGACCCGGTTCATTTGAAATCGAACGGCAGATCCTTGTGAACGTTCTGGCGCTCGTTACGCAGGGCAGGCGTGAGCGAATTGCCAGGGCGCGTATCGAAGAGGCGCAAATGCGCGTAGCGGAAAAGGTCCTGAAGCTGGCTGCCGACACGCGCCGCGCCTGGTATCAGGCGGTTGCCTCGCACCATCGGGTTTCCTTCCTGCAATCGGCAGCCGTCAATGCACGCACCGTTTCGGAACTCTTCCGCAAGCTCGGGGAAACGGGTGCTGCAAACAAGCTTGATCAGGCGCGCGAGCATGTCTTTTACGCCGAATTGAAGGCGCAGCTCGGAAAGGCTCGGCTGGATCATGTAGCCGATCGCGAAAAGCTCGTCAGGTTTCTGGGCCTGTGGGGCCGGCAGGCGGGTCTGGCGCTGCCGTCGCGGCTGCCTTCGTTGCCGCGGCGGCCCCGTACGCGTCCGTTGGTAGAGCGCGATGCGGTACGCCGCAACATCGGCATTGCTATCGCCCGCGCCGGGCTGGAGGCGACGATCCGAACCTACGGCCTGGTCAATGCTACGCGCTATCTCAATCTCCTTGAAGTGCGCGGTTTGTCATCGCTTGAACGGGCGAAGTCGGTGGATCCGGCTACCGGTGATGTCGACAAGGAAAGGTCCCGCAAAACAGGTATCGAACTGGAGTTCCAGATACCGGTATTCGATTTTGGCGAGACGCGTCAGCGCGAAGTCAGAGAGAGCTATATGCGCGAGGTCAATCGCTTGCTGGAAACGTCGGTCAACGTGCGTTCCGTTGCGCGCGAAAGCTATCAGCGATATCGCGGCGCCTATACGCTGGCGCGCCATTACGACCGTTACGTGCTTCCGCTACGCAAGATCATCTCCGATGAATCGCTATTGCGATATAATGCGATGATTGTCGATGTGATCCCGCTGCTGGCGGAGGCGCGTCAGCGCATCAATTCCAACATCATGGCCATCAACGCCCGCCGGGACTTCTGGCTCGCTGAAGCCTCGCTGCGTGCAGCGATTATCGGTGGCGGAGCAGAAGCGGGTCCGGCCGGCGGCGACGGTCCGGCCGTTGCCGTCACCGCAGGGGCGGGGCACTAGCAATGGAGAAGGAGAACGCCATGACCATATCCCGCCGCAGGATGCTGCAGGGAGGCGGCCTCGTTCTGGCCGGAGCCGCCGCCGTATCGGGCCGCGTGCAGGCAGCCGCAATTCCCGAGGCGCCGAGCATGCAATCGCCTGCCATGCAGCCGCCTCTCGTTCCGAAAACGGGGCCCGACTATCAGCCCGTGGCCACACTTAACGGATGGACACTGCCGTGGCGCATGAAGGATGGCTGGAAGGAATTTCATCTTCTGGCCGAACCTGTGGTGCGTGAAATCGCGCCCGGCATGAAGGCAAATCTCTGGGGCTACAACGGACAGTCGCCCGGCCCGACAATCGAATGCGTTGAAGGCGACCGGCTACGCATCTTCGTGACCAACAAGCTTCCTGAAAATACTGCCGTGCACTGGCACGGACAGATTTTATCCAATGGCATGGACGGTGTTGGAGGACTGACGCAGCCGCATATTCCGCCGGGCAAGACCTTCGTTTACGAATTCGCAGCCACCAAGAGCGGTACGTTCATGTACCACCCGCATGCGGACGAAATGGTCCAGATGGCCATGGGCATGATGGGCTTCATGGTTGTGCATCCGCGCGACCCGGCATTCATGCGCGTCGACCGGGATTATGTTTTCCTGATGAATGCCTTCGACATAGACCCCGGCACCTATCTGCCCAAGGTCAACACTATGCTCGACTTCAACATGTGGTGCTGGAATAGCCGCGCCTTTCCTGGCATCGACCACTTCGTCGCCGCCAGGAACGACCGGGTTCGTATCCGCTTTGGCAATTTGACGATGACCAATCATCCGATCCACATGCACGGATACGACTTCGAGGTTACCGGAACCGATGGCGGCTGGACGCGTCCGGAATCGCGCTGGCCGGAGGTAACGGTCGATTGTGCTGTTGGACAGATGCGCGCCTTCGAGTTCAAGGCGGTTCATGAAGGAGACTGGGCGATCCATTGCCACAAGTCCCATCATACGATGAACGCCATGGGGCACAGCGTCAAAAACTTTATTGGCGTCGACAAGAGCCGCATAGCGCAGACCATTCGCAAGATTGCGCCAGGGTATATGCCCATGGGTTCGCGCGGCATGGGCGAAATGGGTTCGATGGAAATGGAACTTCCCGCCAATACGCTGCCGATGATGACAGGCTATGCGCAATTTGGCCCGGTAGAAATGGGCGGCATGTTTTCGGTGGTCAAGGTGCGCCAGGGACTGGCTTCCGGCGACTACAAGGACCCCGGCTGGTACAAGCACCCCAAAGGAACGGTGGCCTATGAATATACGGGCAAGGAACTTCCGTCAGCAGGAAATGCGAAGGTACCCGATAGCGGTGTCGATGGTCACACATGGCGCATACGCGACCCGCGCAAGCCCAGGGCGCGGACTGGTTCAGCGGGCGGGCATAAGCACTGATGCAGCAAGGCAGCCGATACTGCCGTAATCTGGAGGGAAAGCCATGAAGATCGCCACTATCCGGAAAAACGCATTTGGCAGGAGCATCGTTGCAGTTGCAATGGCAATTGCCGTCGCGGCCTCAGCTATTCCGGATTATTCGATTGCCCATCAAGGCGCGACGGGCGTTGTAAAACAGCGCATGGATGCCATGAAATCCATTGCAGCAGATATGAAGATATTGCTGCAAATGGATCGGAAGCAGCGCAAGTTCGATGCCCGTGTAGCGTCGAGGGCAGCCACCGCAATCGCCGGACATTCCACCACTATGCCGGGGCTTTTCCCCAAAGGCAGCAACGCCCATCCCAGCGAAGCTCGGAAGGAAATCTGGACAAGATGGACCGAATTTTCGCGGCTCATGAAAGACATGGAACGGGCAGGCAAGAACTATGCGCAGAAGGCGCAGTCCGTGGCCGGAGCCGCGGCGCTGCGCGGAGAGTTTCGCGCATTGGCGGCCAGCTGTTCTGCCTGTCACGAGAAATTCCGGGCAAAACATTGAAGGCCCGTGAAAACGAGAGGGTGAAATGATGAGAAAGACATTCTGTTACGCAACAGTGGCGTTGCTGGCATGGTCGACGATGGCGCTGGCGCAAAGCGCCTCTAACCACGCAGGACATCATCAACACGGCATGAGCTCGTCGACTATGACCACTACCCAAAGCGCTTCGGGTGTTGTCAAACGTGTTGATATAGGAGCAGGCAAGATAACGGTCGATCATGGACCGATCAAAAGCCTGAGCATGGACGCCATGACCATGGTGTTTCGTGTCAAGGATCCGGCAATGCTGAAGCAGGTCAAGGCGGGGGACCGCATCAACTTCGATGCAGGGCGGATCAATGGCGCGCTCACCATTCTGAAGATGAAGAAACGCTGATTTACGCGTTGCTTATGCGGCGGGTCTTGCGAATGGCCCGCCGCCATTTTCGCTCGCGCTGACGATCGCATAGCTGAAGCGGATATCGTCCTGCAGCTTCACTCGGTCCCAGTAGCGGGCGATGGCCTTGTGCCCGACCTGCTCGTCGAACGGCGTATTGTGATAAACGCCGTCTTCTGAGAACAATGAGTACAGCAGCGCATCGTCACGGGTTTCCCATGCGCGCTTGTAGG
>JAPOIA010000201.1 GCA_029979185.1 Alphaproteobacteria bacterium
GTTCGCAAAGGCGGCCGCGATGGCGGAGGAAGACGTGGAAACATGCCGGCGTATAGGCACCCACGGGCTCGCCTTGATCGAGGAGATCGCGAAGACGAAGCACGATGGCGCGCCGGTCAACATTCTCACCCACTGCAACGCAGGCTGGCTCGCGTGCGTGGATTGGGGCACGGCCACCTCGCCCATCTATCACGCGCACAACGCGGGAGTTCCCGTCCACGTCTGGGTCGACGAAACGCGCCCGCGCAATCAGGGCGCAGCATTGACCGCCTACGAACTGGGCGCGCACGGCATTCCCCATACCGTAATTGCGGACAATGCCGGCGGCCACCTGATGCAGCATGGCAAGGTCGACATGTGCATCGTCGGTACGGACCGGGTCTCTGCGAACGGCGATACCGCCAACAAGATCGGCACCTATCTGAAGGCGCTGGCGGCGCATGACAACAGCGTACCGTTCTACGTCGCCCTGCCATCGACAACAATCGACTGGACCATAGACGACGGCGTGCGCGATATCCCGATCGAGGAGCGCGGGCCGGAAGAGGTCACCCATATGACAGGCATCACCGGCAACGGCCGTATCGAAACCGTCCGCATTGTTTCGCCGCGCAGCCCGGCGGCCAATCCTGCCTTCGACGTAACTCCGGCACGGCTTATCACCGGTTTTATAACGGAACGTGGGGTAACGCCTGCAAGCAACGAGGGGCTGAAGGCATTGTTTGACGAAGGCAGGCCGCAATGAGCCGCATCGCTGCCGCACGCGAGGTGATCGCCATTGCCAATGCGATGGATGCGGCAGGTTTTGCGCTATCGAAATCCGGCAATGCCTCGGTGCGCACGGAAAAAGGTTTCCTGATTACTCCGACCGGAAAGCCGTACGCGACACTGACGCCGCGCGATCTGGTTGAGCTCGATATGGACGGCGACGTGATCGCGGGAAAACTGCGGCCTTCGTCCGAATGGCGCTTCCACGCCTGCCTCTACGCAGCAAAGCCGGATTGCCAGGCGGTGGTGCACAACCATTCGCCGCGCGCAACCGCCCTGTCCTGCACGCGCAGGGGCATTCCGGCGTTCCACTACATGATCGCCATTGCCGGCGGCATTGATATTCCCTGCGCCAGCTATGCGACCTTTGGCACCAGCGAACTTGCCGATAATCTCCTCGCCGCCATTGGTGACCGCAACGCGGTGCTACTCGCCAATCACGGAGTCGTCGCTTGCGGCCCATCGCTTGCAAAGGCCTGGACGGTCGCAAAGGAAGTGGAAAATCTTGCCGGCCAGTATCTTGATATTCTGGCTTCCGGGCTCAAACCCGTCATCCTGGACAAGGCCGAGATGCGCCGCGTCATCGCAAAATTCGCCGACTACGGCCAAAAGTGATATATTTCCCGCCATTTAAGAAAAACAACGGGAGATTGCTCAATGACCAAGCCTTCACACTCGGGCGCGGCAAGCTTTGCCGCGATGGCCTGCCTGCTCCTTATACCGGTCGCGACTTCGGCACAGACCGAAACCGCCTTGCGGGGCAAGATGTTTATCGCCGGCAAGACCGTCAGCGACCCGCCGCCGAACGAAGCCAAAAAAATCCACGCCTATGTGACAATCAGCGGCAATGCAGCCAGACGCATGTATCGGTCCATGCGCGGACGCGTCCGCCCCAACGAATGCCTTGGCGACGGATGGAAAATGAAAACGGCAGGACCGCTGGTCTGCTCCGTCAGCCGCGATGGCAAGAAGGCCACCTGCGATTTCGCAATCTCGCTGGTGAACGGCCGCAGCAAGGACGGCCAGCCGTGCTGACTGTCTGCTGAAGTCTCAGCCCTTGTCTCGCATCGGCCACAACCCGCTGCTCATGTATTCGTAAACCTTGCGGCCATGCTGGTTGATGCCTTCGTAATGGTTCATCAGCATGCCCCAGCCCGGCCGTGATGTCCGGCGTTTTTCCGCATGGGTCTGGTAATAGTGGATCGTGTCGCCAGCGAAGACCGGCTCCAGCCATTTCATGTCGCGGAAGCCGGGCGACGGACCGCGTGGCGTATCGGGATGACCACGCCGCCGGCCCTCGTCGAGATAGGTTTGTCTTGTGCGCACATGCCGGCCCATGCCGACAGCAGCAGTGTGCCAGCCCGAGGCTGTCTGCCCGCCATAGACGCTCTTGCGTGCCGCTTCCGGATCGACATGGAACAGCTGCGGATCCCATTTGGCTGCGAAACGGGTGATCGCGGCCGACTCAAAATGATGCGTTCCCAGGTCGATCGTCCGGCCGATGACAATGTCGTCCAGCCAGCCGGTAAGAAGCCCTTCGTTATCGTCCGCGGAAGCGGGGTTGGCGAGAATGTCCTGCGGCTTCTGCCACAAGGGCGAGCGTGCAATCGCCTGCGGATCGTAGAGCCGCAAGTCCTTCGATGCGGCGCGCGTTGCCATCAAGGTTATGCCCCGGTTGGTCATCAATACAGTTCCGTGCTGGTTCAGCATGGACGTATGCAGTTCGAGAATGCCCATGCCCGGGCGCGATTGCGATCCCCGCGCCATCGCGATTTCCGTTCGCAAATGGACTTGAAACCCCTTCAGCACCGGCTTAATCCACTTCATCTCCGGAACGCCCGGCGACCCGATCGTGGAAGTATCCTTCAGTAAATGCTGGCAATGCAGGCGCATGGAAATGGCGGCCGTGTGCCATCCGGAAGTCGCAAGCCCGCCAAGCAGGCTGGCGCTGGCCGCTGCCTCGTCAAGATGAAACGGCTGCGGATCGAATTCCCGCGCAAACCCGATGATTTCTTCCGCCGTTACATCATAGAGACCGTATTCGTGGACATCGCCCTGCTTGAAATCGTCAAAATAGCGCATGGTTCGGTTCCGAATCGGGGCGATGGCCGCGGCAAGGGTGGCGGAAAGGGTAGCGACGAGCGTCCCGATCTGGATAGCGCAACCCGCAGCACCTTGCCAACCTGGACGTGCTAACCACGGATATGCCAACCCTGCGTAACGGAAAAGCGCCATTAGCGCTTGCCGTTCGGGCAGGGCACATCTGGATGGGCTCTCCGAACAATCGCCACCTTGCATGTTTTTCCTTCCGGATACCCGGCAATGCCTGTAGCCTCCGGCGCGGTGTAAAAAAGGGAAATCGCCGGATAGAACGGGAATGGCAAGTACCTGGTTGGAGAAATATGGGCCGCTGGCGGGGATCGAAGCGGATGCGCGGCTCCAGTTGCAAGCGCTTCCGGCCCTTCATGTCCCGGCCGGGACGGAACTGTTTGCCCCCGGCTCACCCTGCCAGGGCTTTGTCCTTGTCGTCGAGGGAACTGTTCGCGTCTCCCTGACTTCGTAGAGCGGCCGCATGCTGACCCTCTACAGGGTAGGCGTCGGCGAAACCTGCATGCAGACAACCCTCTGCGCTGCTGGTGGCGGCGCCTATTCAACCGCAGGTGTTGCCGAAACGGATGTGACGCTTGCCATGGTGCCGCTACCGCTGTTTGACCGGCTCACCGGCGAATCGAAAATTTTCCGGCAGTTCGTATTCTCGCGCTTCGGCGACCGGATGGCTGAAATGACCAGGGTTCTTGAAACGATAGCCTTCGTGCGTGTCGACGCCCGGCTTGCGCGGGCGCTGCTTGCCCGCCCTGCCGACAAGCCGGTCTCTGCCACCCATCAGGAACTGGCAGACGAAATCGGCTCCGCCAGAGAGGTCGTCAGCCGCCAGCTGCAGATTTTCGCCCGGCAAAAGCTGGTCCTGCTGAATCGCGGCTCTGTCGAAATATCCGACAGGCATGGCCTGGGCCTCGTCGCCCAAATTGCCTGAGCTCGAGTCGCCTGACAGCGAATTTCCCGTCCCTTATGAGCCTGGTCAAAAATTCGAAAATTCCCGATCCGGTTGCGTGACTAGATCACAGACAGGCCGTCGCAATCCCGGCAAGATGAGATGGTAATTTCAACTGGCAACAGGAGTAATCATTATGTTCAGCAACAACGTCGGCGGCATCGACCGTGCCTTGCGCGTCATTGTCGGTCTTGTCCTGCTCGCGCTTATCTTCGTCGGCTCGAAGACATGGTGGGGCCTGATCGGCATCATTCCGCTGTTCACCGGCCTGTTCGGCACCTGTCCGGCCTACAGTCTGGTCGGCCTGTCGACCTGCCCGCTGAAAAAGTCCTGAGCGCAGCGCTGCCGGAGACCTGAATTTGCTGTCCCGCGATCAGCGGGGCAGCAAGCGTGCTCTAGGGTTACCCTAGTTGGCGAAACGGAAGTGCATCACGTCGCCGTCGGCGACGACATATTCCTTGCCTTCCAGCCGCATCTTGCCGGCATCGCGTGCGCCACCCTCGCCTTTCAGCGCGACATAGTCGTCATAGGCGATTGTTTCGGCACGGATGAAGCCTTTTTCGAAATCGGTATGGATAACGCCCGCCGCCTGCGGCGCTTTTGTGCCCTTTTCAATAGTCCAGGCCCGCGCTTCCTTGGGGCCGACCGTGAAATAGGTAATCAGGCCGAGCAGATCATAGCCTGCGCGAATAACCCGGTTGAGGCCCGGCTCATCGAGACCGACCGCTTCCAGATATTCGGCCTGCTCGTCTTCAGGCAGGACCGCGATCTCGCTCTCGATCTTTGCCGAAACCGTCACGCAAGCCGCATTCTGCGCTTTGGCGTATTGCGCCACCTTTTCCGAAAAGTCATTGCCTGTTGCAGCCGATTCTTCCTCGACATTGCAGACGTAAAGCACCGGCTTCGACGACAGCAGCTGCATCATCGCAAAGGTCTGCTCTTCCTCGGCCGAGACTTCGGCTAGCCGGGCCGGCTTGCCATCGCGCAACAGCGCCAGACAGCGGCTGGCGATATCCAGGGTTGCCTTCGCTTCCTTGTCATTCTGTTTGGCGCGTTTCTCCAGCGCAGTAACCCGGCGCTCAAGGCTTTCCAGATCGGCCAGCATCAATTCAGTCTCGATGACCTCGATATCGGCAAGCGGATCGACCTTGTCGTCGACATGGATGACATCGTCATCCTCAAAGCAGCGAACCACATGGGCGATGGCGTCGCATTCGCGGATATTGGCCAGGAACTGGTTGCCAAGCCCCTCTCCCTTGGACGCACCGCGCACCAGCCCGGCAATATCGACGAAGGTCAGCCGGGTCGGGATGATTTCCTTGGATGTGGCGATCTTCGCCAGCGCTTGTATGCGCGGATCGGGAACCGCCACGTCGCCGACATTGGGCTCGATGGTACAGAAGGGATAGTTTGCCGCCTGCGCCGCCGCAGTCTGGGTCAGCGCGTTGAAAAGGGTCGATTTGCCGACGTTCGGCAATCCGACAATGCCACATTTGAAGCCCATGGATGTATCGATCGCTGTTCTGGCGCAATGCGCGAGACCTCGGCACTGCGGGATGCTGGAATTTCGCGGTGTATGGAACGCATGGGTGAAAAAGGCAAGCCGCAGCGGTCCAGCGCACTTATCGATCCCGATTTCGCAAATACGGCTTGCAAATTGGCCGGTATTGCGACGAGAATCTCAAGTCAATCCGGGAAGCGTTCCCGGGCAAAATCCAACAGACAAGATCGGGAGGAAGGGCAATGAGCGGACCCAGGAT
>JAPOIA010000202.1 GCA_029979185.1 Alphaproteobacteria bacterium
GAATGATTAGGGTTAACGTTTTATTGATCGTTCCTCGAGGCCATAAACGTGGTTCCAACATCAGGCCGGACGGGGAACATGTCTCACATTTTCAGCGGCAGCAGACGGCAAGCGGACAAATCTGCAGCAACGGCAGCTATGCTGCCAGCAATCCCCAACGCACTGCGCGCCGTCTTTCTGGGAACAGCGGCAGTCTGCATCGTCTTTGCCGGCGGCTGCTCGAAGATCAGCAGTGTTCGCGCTTCCCAGAGCGATGTAACGGGCTCCATTTAAAAGCCCGAGACGCGCATTCCCGAAAGCCAGCTCGAAATCCGCAACTATCTGGTCAAATGGGAAAAGCGCTACCAGGCCAACCCGAACGACAAGCTCACAGCCCGCAGCTATGCCCGGGCGCTACGCGCCGCCAAACGATCTGAACAGGCAGTGGCGGTGCTCCAGAAAGCTGTCCTGAGCGACCCGAAAGACAACAATCTTCTGGCCGATTATGGCAAGGCGCTGACCGATGTCGGCAAGTTCCGTCAGGCGGCGGAAGTCCTGGAACGGGCGCAAACGCCGGAACAGCCGAGCTGATCAATCGCATCGGCGCAAGGCTCCGTCGCTGATCAAATCGGCAACCATGCACTGGCGCAGGAATACTACAAGCAGGCGCTGAAGATCGCTCCCGGCGAGCCGCGCGTCCTGTCCAACCTGGGCCTTTCCTATGCCCTGAGCCGCGACCTCCCGAAGGCCGAGAAGGTCATGCGGCAGGCAGCTGCTCATCCGCGCGCTGATACCCGTGTTCTGCAGAATCTGTCCCTGGTGCTCGCCCTCCAGGGCAAGTTCGAGGAGGCCGAAAACCTGCAGCGGCAGGTCCTGCCGGCTTCCGACGCGCGGGCCAATATCATGGCGATCCGCCGGATGATTTCACAGTCCAACACCTGGCGGGAAATCAGCGCCATCGACGCAAGGAAACGCAGCAGCCGGAAGAACCGCGGCAACAGCGCACGCCGTCCCCGCGGATAGCCGACTTAATAATTCCCGGCAACCGGATCGCCGGGCGATTTGACCTTGCGCATCCAGCCAGCCGCTGCCATCACCACGGCATGCCTGCGCCGCGACCCCTGTCATCCCTTTCCCTGCCGGTGGACGAAGTCCTCGATCCGCTGAAGCAGGCCCTGCGCAATGGCTGCGCCGCGGTGCTGGTTGCGCCGCCGGGAGCCGGCAAGACTACACGGGTGCCGCTCGAACTGATCGGCCAGCCCTGGATGCCGACGGGTAGCGCGCAGGGACAAAAGCCAGGCAAAATCATCGTGCTGGAACCACGGCGGCTGGCTGCACGGGCGGCAGCCGAACGCATGGCGCAATTGCTGGGCGAACCGCTTGGCGAAACGATCGGCTTGCGCGCCCGGCTGCAATCCAAAACAAGCCCCGGCAACCGGATCGAAGTTGTTACCGAGGGTGTATTCACACGCATGATCATGAACGATCCCTCGCTGGAAGGGATCGCTGCGGTCATCTTCGACGAATTTCACGAGCGCTCGCTGGATGCCGATCAGGGACTGGCGCTGGCGCTGGACGCGCAGGCCGGCTTGCGCGAGGATCTACGCATTCTTGTCATGTCCGCGACACTGGACGGCGCGCGCGTGGCGCGACTGCTGGGCGATGCGCCGGTGATCGAAAGCCAGGGCCGCGCCTATCCGGTCGAGACCCGCTACCTGGGGCGCGATCCGAACCAGCGGCTTGAGGAAGCGGCGAGCGCCGCAATCCTGAAGGCGCTACGGGCCGATCCCGGATCCATACTGGTGTTTCTACCGGGACAGGGAGAAATCCGCCGAACCGCAGAAATGCTTGGAGAGCGGATTAGCGACGAGACGATCGATATCGCGCCGCTTTTTGGGGCAATGGACAGGCGTGCGCAGGATCTGGCGATCAGCCCGGCGCAACCGGGGCGGCGCAAGATCGTGCTAGCGACATCGATTGCCGAAACATCGCTGACCATCGAGGGTGTGCGGATCGTTATCGACAGCGGCCTGGCCCGCATCCCCCGTTACGAGCCGGATATCGGGCTGACACGGCTGGAAACCGTGCGGGTGTCGCGCGCGGGAGCCGACCAGCGGCGCGGCCGTGCCGGGCGCACGGATCCCGGAGTCTGCTACCGGCTATGGGAAGCAGCGGCCACCGGTTCATTGGAGGCCTTTGCGCGGCCGGAAATTCTGGCCGCCGACCTCAGTCAGCTGCTGCTCGATCTGGCGCAATGGGGCGCCCGCGATCCTGCGGAACTGTCATGGCTCGACCCGCCGCCGCAACCGGCAATTGCAGAAGCGCGCAAGCTGCTGCAGTCACTCGGAGCCCTGGATAGCGAGGGGGCCATCACAGATCGTGGCCGCGCCATGCGTTCGTTGCCGCTACCGCCGCGACTGGCACGAATGGTGATGCAGGCGGCAAGCACGGGTGCGCAGGCGCTGGCTGCCGACATTGCCGCCGTCCTAGTTGAACGGGGCATGGGCGGCAACGAGATTGATCTGACGCATCGGGTAGCGCGCTTTCGCGCCGACAGGTCGCGCAGGGCGCAGGATATGAAAAGGCTTGCGCAGGGGTGGGCGAAAACTGCCGCCGGATTCGCCTCGACGCATTCCGCTGAGACTGCCGATTGGTCCTGTGGCGCATTACTGGCTCTGGCCTATCCCGACCGGCTTGCGAAGGCGCGCGGCGCTAGCGGCGCATTTCTGATGGCCAATGGCCGGGCCGCACAGCTGGAACCACAGGAGGCGCTGGCCCGCGCGCCATGGCTTGCCATAGCGGAAATCGCCGGGCGGGCAGCATCGGCGCGCATTCTTGCAGCGGCGGAAATCTCCGCCAGCAATCTTGAGGCTACAGCAGGCGACAGTATCGAAGAGGTGGAAGACATTGCCTTTGACCGCGCCAGTGCATCGGTGAGACGGAGGCGGCTGCGGCGTTTCGGAGCAATCGCGCTACAGGAGCAGCCAATGCCAATCGAAGGGCCAGTGGCTGCCCGGGTTCTGGCGCGGGGCATTGCCGGGATGGGAATCGACCGGCTGCCATGGAGCAAGGCGCAGACGCAAGTGCGTGAGCGCGTGGCTTATCTGCGACAGGCTGATCCTGCAGGATGGCCGGACCTTGGCGACGAGGCGCTTGTGGCAAGCGCAGACAGCTGGCTCGCGCCGTTCATCGAAGGCCGCTCGTCGCTTGCCGCCATCAGCCCCGACGATCTGGCAAATGCCTTGTCTGCCTTGCTGCCGTGGCCGCTGCCGCAACAGTTGGATGAGCAGGCACCGACGCATTTCCGCACGCCGGCTGGTTCGTCGATCGCGCTCGACTATGGAGCGGAAGGCGGCCCGGTCCTTTCAGTTCGAGTTCAGGAATTGTACGGATTGCTGGCGCATCCCTGCATTGCCAACGGACGCATACCAGTGACACTGCAATTGTTGTCGCCGGCACACCGGCCGATCCAGATCACCCGCGACTTGCCGGGATTCTGGAAAGGCTCATGGGCGAGCGTGAAGGCGGAGATGAAGGGGCGCTATCCAAAGCACCTGTGGCCGGACGATCCGGCCGGCGCCAACGCGACAACACGGGTCAAGGCCAAAAGCTGAACAGCGGTTTCCGCACACTGGCTATTGCTGCGCATGTCCACTCTTGCGAATTTCATCTCTTCGCATCGGCATGGCGTCGATGGTCGAGAACAGCCGGGCGGCGGATACAGGCTCGGCGGAAGACAGTTTCTGGCCGCCATCCTTGCCAATCAGGATCGCACGGAACTGGTTCTGCGAGATGCGATACTGCTGGCGGAGCGCCTGCGGCGAAAGGCTTGCGCCGGGGCCGGCAATCACATTGACGCTGCGGGGCAAGACCACGACGACCGCCATGTCGCGCTCGCCGATGGCGCGCTTGTTGCCGCGCACAATCCCCAGCTGCTTCTTCAACCGTGCATCCGCTTCATCCTGCGAGAAGATCAGCAGGGGACGGGCCTTCCACTGATAGCTGGCGAGCGTCGCCGCGGCGGAAGCCGTCGCCGTTGTGACAGCGGCAAAGATCAGTACACCCCGAATGGTCATCAGACTGCCTCCAGACACATGATCCGCCCGTCTGTCGAGCGGACGTGATAACGCGTTTGACCGACATAGAGCGCTGCCGGTGGAAGGGTAGTAGAATGACATGCTGGCAAAACCGGGGCAGCTTCAACTCAACGCCAGCTCAAAGACGTTTTCTTCGTGGACGGGCCATGTCCGGGGCGCCAGGAAAACAGCGTCACCTCGCAGGACCTTCGCGGCAGAGCGCGGGTGGCGTGCAAGCCAATGCCGGGCCGCACGGGATATGCGCTGGCGCTTGCGGTGGGTGATAGACACCCGGGCAAGTTCGAGATTGCTGCGGTGCTTGACCTCGACGAAGGCGACGACATTCCCCCGTGCGGCTATAATGTCGATCTCACCGCCCGGCGCCGAATAGCGGCGCGCGAGGATGCGATAAAGCTTCAGACGCAGGATCGCCTCGGCAATCCATTCGGCGCGAATACCGCGCCAGTAGGCGCTACGGCGCGTGGCGTCCGGTTCACGATTCTCCTTGCCCGCTTTCGCGGCCGTCGCTTTTTTTGATCTGTCGATTGTCACTGGGCGCTACAATCCGGACTGTTTCCGGACGGCTCATTCCGGCCCGGCATCACCCAGCTTAGCAGTTCTGGCTTCACCGGCAATCTCGATTGCGCGGCTGTATATTTCGCGCCGCTTGTGACCCGTGTCGGCGGCAACCTTCGAGGCGGCATCCTTGACGGACAGAGTTTGCAAGGCAATGCGCAGCCGGTCGTCAATCTCTTCAGCGCCCGCGATCGCCTGTTCATCGGCGGGCGGAGAAACGAGCACTACAATCTCGCCTTTTGGCGCTGCTTCCGAACCGTATTCCACCGCCAGCGACCGCAGGGTACCGCGCCGGACCTGCTCGAATTTCTTGGTTAGTTCGCGGGCAACAACCGCAGGGCGGTCACCCAGAACATCGGCCAGATCGGCCAGCATTGCGGCTAGACGTCCGGGTCCTTCGAAAAATATGAGTGTTCCCGGGACGGAAACTAGTTCAGCCGCGCGGGCGCGGCGGGCGCCGGACTTGTGTGGCAGAAAGCCTTCGAAGAAGAAGCGGTCGCTGGGCAGGCCCGCTACCACCAGTGCGGTCAGCACGGCCGACGCACCGGGGATCGCGACCACCTTGTGGCCCGCTGCCACTGCCTCCGCCACCAGCTTGAAGCCTGGATCGGACACCAGCGGCGTGCCGGCATCCGAAACGAGGGCTATTTTCGCTCCCTCTGCAAGCCGGGCCAGAATCTGAGGGCGCACGGCACGGGCATTATGCTCGTGATAGGGCGTCATGGGCGTCGTGATGCCATAATGCGCCAGCAGCGTGCGGGTCACACGGGTATCCTCGGCTACAATGGCATCCGCCGCAGCCAGCGTCGCAAGCGCCCGGAAAGAGATATCGCCAAGATTGCCGATGGGGGTCGCAACGACATGCAACCCTG
>JAPOIA010000203.1 GCA_029979185.1 Alphaproteobacteria bacterium
TTTTTTCATATAGTTGAGAAAATCGAAAGACTTTGCGTTGGTTGCAGCCCAATTAGAACCACCGAAGATGCGACGTCCTGTGGCTGAAACGCTGCCGGATGTGCGAAATCGCACATTTGGGCCACTTGGCGTCCACTAAATCTGCCACGCATACTGGAAAGGCTGGGAATTGAACTTTGCAGCCGCCAGTTTATAGCCCAATGATGCGGGCGCATTCCGCAGTGTCCAACCAACGAGGCACAAGATGTCGAACTACGATGGCGATGACTGGAGCGACAACTCCGGTTCAGGCGAATTTTCCGAAACCACAAGCCGCTCCTGGTTCCAGCGTATCGGCGACAGCATCAAGGGCATGCTCTTTGGCTTCCTGCTGGTCATCGTGTCCGGCGGCATGCTGTTCTGGAACGAGGGCCGAGCCGCCAAGACCGCTGCTGCGCTGACGGAAGGCGCAGGCGTCGTGCAAAGCGTCCCGAACAACGCCGTCTCGCCCGCCAACAACGGGAAGTTGATTCACGTCAGCGGCGACACTTCCGCGCCCAGCCCCGCCACGGACAACGAGATCGGCTTTTCGCAGAAGGGACTGAAGCTTTCGCGCAAGGTTGAAATGTTCCAGTGGAAGGAAATAAAGGAAAGCAAGACCCGCGACAAGCTCGGCGGCGGCCAGGAAACCGTGACGACCTACCGTTACACCAAGGACTGGTCCGACCGGGCGATCGACTCCAGCCGCTTCCGCCGCTCCAACGACCATCAGAATCCGTCCTTCCCGTCGACCCGCTCGCGCAGCTTTCCGGTCACCGACGCGAAGCTTGGCGCATTCCGGCTCGATCCGGCGCTTATCTCCGGTCTCGGCGACGGCGAGCGCGTCGATGTTCCCGACAGCCTGAAGGACGCAGTCGTCAACAAGTTCGGCGACAAGGCGAAGGTCCAGAGCGGCACGATCTATGTCGGCAACAATCCCTCCAGCGCATCGGTCGGCGATATCCGCATCACCTATTCCCTGCTGCCGCTGCAGCCGATCAGTGTCGTCGCCAAGCAGACCAACGGCGGCTTCTCGCCCTACACTGCCAGCAACGGTCGCAGCATCCTCCTATCCACCACCGGCACGAAGGACGCAGCCGCCATGTTCAAGTCGGCACAGGACGCCAACACCATGCTGACATGGGGACTGCGCATGCTGGGTATTGTTCTGATGTTCGCCGGCTTCAGCATGATCCTTGGCCCGATCTCGGTGTTCGCCAGTGTCATTCCCCTGCTCGGAAACATCGCCGGCTTTGGCACCAGCCTGATTGCAATGCTGGCGACTGCCATCACCGCACCGGTGATCATCGCCATCGCCTGGTTCTTCTACCGGCCGCTGGTGTCGATCATCGTGCTGGCCGTTGGTGTCGCGATCTTCGTTGGGATCAAGTATCTCGGCAAGCAGCGCGCCGCCGGTAATGCACCGGCCCGGGCTGGCTAGACCTGCCGCCAGCGAAGAATACAAACTCCGGTTTCGCGGACTGTCCGGACTATCCGGGCGGCCTGCGGAACCGGCTTTTTATATGCTCGCCAACACGGCCGATCGCTCCGCGCAGGCCACGCGGCGCCGGCTTCTGCTGCCGTTGCCGGGCCAGCAGTTCCGCCCGAATGCGCGCCATCTCCGCTTCCCATTCCAGCGTACGACGCTCCAGCTCGGCGTTCAGTTCGATGCCGATCAGGACAGCCAGCGCCGACAACCACAGCCACAACATAAGGCCGATGATCGCGGCCAGCGATCCATAAGTTGCCGTCAGATTGCCAATGCGTTCGACATAAAAGGAAAAGGCCAGTGACACGCCCAGCCACATCAGGGCGCCAAGCGTGGAGCCCCACACCGGCCAGCGTGCTTTGGAATGATTACGGCTGGGACCGTAGCGGTTCAGTAGCGTCAGGAATACGATGGTAATTGCCAGCAGTGACGGCCAGCGGGCATAGGCGAACAGCCGCGAGAAATAGATATCGAGATCGGCGAACGCCAGTATGACCGGTATGATGACCAGCAATCCTATCGTCGCCAGGAAGATAGCAAGCGCGCCCAGCGTAAACATCATCGAATGCAGGTTGAGGACAAGGAAACTGCGTTTTTCATCGACGCCATAGATCAGGTTCATCGCGTCTATCAGCGACTTCATGCCGGCATTGGCGCTCCAGAATGCGATCGCGATCGTCGCCGCGACAACCGGCGTGAATGCCTTGTTCCCGCCTGCAATGGCTTCGATCTGGTTGGTAATCAGCGCGACCGCCTCTTTTGGCAGCAGGAAAGAGATTTCCTGGATGTGCTGGACGATGACCGCCGGATCGGAAAACCAGCCGAATACCCAAACCAGCGCCGTGATGGCCGGGATCAGAGACAGCATTACGTAGAAGGCCACACCCGCTGCGACGAGGAAAAGCCTGTTTCGCTCGATCTGGTCCCACAGGATAAGCGCCACTTCAAGCCAGCCGTGGCGCGACAGGTTATGCGGCTTTTGCGCCAGCTGCGTCCGCTCCCTGTCGTCGGGCGAGCTGGCCCGCGGCAGCGGCATCTCTTGTGTCACCGGCGGCGCTTGCGTCGCAGGCTCCTCGGCGGGATGCTTTTCCGGCTGTACGGGATGCGGCGGTGGCGGCGCCTTTATCCGGGAAATGGCTAGGCTGGCCGCATCGCGAATGCTCGAAGCAGCACGCGCGACCGATACCGCCGCCCGCTGTGTGACGGTTTTCGGCGCCCGGCCCTGCTCCTGCCTGTCTCGCTGCTCCGGCATCTGTGCTCCGGCCTACTGGCGCAGATCGGGCGCGCGCCCGAACAGCCGGCGGTGTTCGGCCATCGCGTAGCGGTCTGTCATTCCGGCAATGTAATCGCCGATAACACGATAAAACCTTGCCGGCTCGTCACCCATCTGTGCTCCGAAGAGCCCCCATTCGCCCGCCATATCGGCAGGATGGCGCTCGAAATGCGCGAACAGCCGGTCGACCACGGCAGCCGCTTCTCCCCGCACCCGCATCACTTTCGGATGCCGGTACATATGCGGATAGAGAAAGCGCTTCAGGGACCGGTCGGTCTCCGCTACCGCCGGCGAGAAGCCTACCAGCGCGCGGCCGGCCTCGCGGACGCCCTGCGACGAGGCGACACCCGCTACCTCGAGGCACTGGCCGCTATGGCTGATCACATCCTCGACAAGGCGGGTGATAACGCGGCGAACAATTTCGTGAATGGTGCGCGGCTTTTCCAGCCCCGGATGCAGGCGTTCGATCTCAACCACGATATCGCGCAGGAAGTCGACATCCTTCAGGTCGGCGACATCGAACAGGCCGGCGCGCAGGCCATCGTCGATATCGTGGGCATTGTAGGCGATGTCGTCTGCGATGGCGGCAGCCTGCGCCTCGGCGCTGGAATAGCCGGCGAGTTCCAGCGGCCATTCGCTGTCGAACTCAAGGATGACCTTCGGCACACCCTTCGCCGCATACTTTCCGGCCGGCTTGCCGTCGGCTTCGAGCAGCGGGCCGTTGTGCTTGACCAGACCTTCCAGGCACTCCCAGGTCAGGTTGAGCCCGTCGTGCTCGGCGTAGCGCCGTTCCAGCTTGGTAACGACCCGCAGTGTCTGCGCATTGTGATCGAAACCGCCATAGTCCTTCATGCGCTCATCGAGCACTTCTTCACCGGTATGGCCGAAACAGGTGTGGCCAAGGTCGTGGGCCAGCGCCAGGGCCTCCGCCAGATCGCCGTCCAGGCCCAGCGAGCGTGACAGGGCGCGGGCAATCTGGCCGACTTCAATCGTATGGGTAAGCCGCGTGCGGTAATGATCGCCTTCATGCGGCACGAAGACCTGCGTCTTGTGCGCCAGCCTGCGAAACGCCGTGGAGTGGATTATGCGGTCGCGGTCGCGCTGGAATTCCGAACGCGTCGGCGATGCGCTGTATCCGTGCAGGCGACCGCGGCTGGCCGCCGGGTCCGCCGCCCAGGGCTCATAGGTGTATTCGGTTGCGCGCGTCATGGGTCCCCTTATGACCGCTATGGGCGTCGCCAGCCCGATTAAACGTCGCCTTCACCATCGAAATACGCTCGATATTGAAGAACGTGTACCCAAGGCCTATATTTTTCAAACGAGTCTAACAAGGGCCTCCGGAAACAAGCCCCCTGCGGCGAGGCTTGTGAAACGGGCGTGAGAGCTGGAAAACCAGGAGCTGGAAAGCACCATGACAACGGCCGACCTGCAAAACCAGTCCCGGCAATATCTACCGCCGGACCTCCCGGAAGTGACAGACCGCGCGGCTGCACGGGTTGCAAAGATTTTGTCCGGCGAGCCGGAAGGTTCCATGCTGCGGGTCGCCGTAAACGGCGGCGGCTGTTCGGGCTTCCAATACGCCTACGACATCACGACAGACCGCAGCGATGACGATCTTGCTATCGAAAAGAACGGCATCACTGTTCTCATCGATTCCGTTTCGATGGATTTCCTCAAGGGCGCGAAGATCGATTTCGTTGACGATCTCATTGGCCAGTCCTTCAGGATCGACAATCCCAACGCGACCGCCTCCTGCGGTTGCGGAACCAGCTTTTCCCTGTAATCAGGGGCCCGATCGACGGCCCGGAGGCCCCGGGCTGGCAGCGCTCTTACCTGCTGAAATCACTGGAATGGGTAAAACGTCCGTCGCGATCATCCGCTACCGGCCGACCGACCTGAACCGCACGCAACAATACCATCCGAGGCGTTGATGAAAGCTCTCTTTATCGGCCAGTCCTACATCGACGTGACGATGCTGACGGACCATATGCCGACTGGTGACGACAAATCCGTCGCCAACGATTACGCCATATCCTTCGGCGGCAATGCGGTGACGGCGGCATTTGCCTGCGCCAAATTGGGGCAGGTTCCGGACCTGCTGGCAAGTGTTGCCGACGACTGGCTGGGACGCATGTTCACCGACATGGCCCTGCAATACAAGATTCCGCTGCATGACCGGAAAGTCGCGCGTTCATCGCTATCCTTCATCATGCCCAACGATGGCAAGCGCGCCATTCTTCGCGCCCGCGACGACGCCTACCTCCATCCTTTCCCGCGCCTCAACCTGCGCGGTTGCCAGGCCCTGCATGTGGATGGCCACCAGTATGAAGCCGCCCTCTATTACGCCGAACATTGCCGCAGCCAAGGGATATTGACCTCGCTGGACGGCGGCAGCCTGCGGCCAGGTACCCACGAACTGCTGGGACATATCGATGTTGCGATCTGCGCCGAACGTTTGTGCGAGCAGATGAATTTCACGACAGAACAGATGCTGGAGTTCCTGAAATCGCGCGGTTGCAAGATCGGCGGCGTTACCGAGGGCGAGCGTGGCATGCTCTGGTATGACGAAGAGGGCAAGGTTCAAAGACTGCCCGCACTGCCGGTGGAAAAGAAACTCGTGATAGATACATCAGGCGCGGGCGACGTGTTTCACGGCGCCTATGTGGCGTCTCATCTGACGCGGCCGCACGATCCC